>CAMELY010000069.1 GCA_945926565.1 uncultured Clostridia bacterium
TCCCCTCCTCTGAAGGCAGCGCATAATGTACCAGCCCGCCGAAATCCGCATTGCTCAGCCCGCTGTCCGCCAGGGCCCGCTCCACCGACTGGGCGCCGAAGCCCAGATGATACCGGCCGCTGGATCCGTCCACATAGCGAAATGCCTGGGGGTTCAGCGCGTCAAAGAAGGCGTCGTAGGCCTCCAGCCCTCTCCAGTCCTTCTTCATGCGTTCGTCGGAGAGGGTGCTGGTGCCGGAGCTGTTGATCAGGCGGACGGTCCTGGCGCGCAGATCCAGCTTAGTGTCGTAGTCCGGAGATCCTTTCCACCCAACAGCAGCGCTCAGGCCGTCTGAGCTGCGGACAATCAGGTCGTGGTTGCTGCCGTCCTTCCACTTGCAATAAATGGACCGGTTTCCGTCGCTGTATGGGCTGGTAAAGCCGAGGTTGCCGCCGGTGGTGATGTTGGAATCGAAATTCACAGGAAGGTCAAATGAAACTAAATCCTGGAATGTGATATCTCCCATAAAATGGTTGCGGTGTGTATCCTGATTCCAATAAACCAGCACGGATTCAAAAATATCTCCATCCCCATTGTCATGCAAATATTTTATCTCATTTAAGTACTTGAAACTGGTCGCTTCTACATTTCCGCTAAAGCTTCCATTTGCTCCCTCCAGCTTCACGCCCCGGATGGTTCCGGTGGCCGTAATATCCTGGGCAAAGAGATCGGTGACGTTTATCCTGTCTGCGGTAACCGAGTGCGCCACCAGCACCGAGCCGTCCAGCCGCTGCTTGTACTGCTCCTCCGTCAGTTGCGTGGACGTCAGCGTGCCAGCCTGGGCGTTCAGCTCGTAGATTAGGCCATCAGAGCCTTTTAAGATCAGCTTTTCCGCCGTCAGCGTGTTTGCTTGGATCACATCGCCCACGATGGTGACGCCGGTCAGGTATTTGCTGGCGCTGATCTCCACGGCGTTGATGTCGTTGGCGATGATGCCGCCCCGGACGAACAGGTTCTGCAGGTAGGCCTCGTCGGCAAACAGCTTTTTGAAGCTGGCCATCTCCGCCGCATAACGCTCCATTGCCACGGTGGTGGGGCCTTTGTAATTGGCCCCGGTGTCGCTCTCCGCGCTGCCGTAGGCGGTGATTTTGGTCTTCCAGCCGCCGTCATAGCTGTGCTCCACCGACATGATGGCCAGGGTGTAGCTGCTGCCGGAGCGGTCTGTGACGGTCACCAGATCCCCCGGATCCAGGCTCAGATCACCCAGCAGGGTCACTTCTCCCGGGCGGTAGGAAAAGCCCTGCAGGCTGCTCCACAGGCCGTCCAGGACGCTCTGGGTCATATAGGGGTTGGCCAGAGCAATGACGGAGCCTGGATTTCCGGCGTACAGGGTGTCCTCCTCGTTGGAGCCGGTGGAACAGGTCAGACCGGAGAGTGTCCAGTCGTAGTCCTTCCGGGTAAATCCGCCGCTGTAATAAGTGTCAGGGCCGATGGAGGCGCCGCTCTGGGCGTACCAGCGCAGCTCCAGCTTGCCATCCGGGCCGAACAGGGCGTTCCGGCCCAGCAGGGCTGCCATGTAGCCCGCCATCTCCCGCATGGTGCAGCCCGTCAGGCTGCCGGAGACGGCTACATCGGTCAGACCGGACACGTCTCCCAGCTCCACACCCGCCTGGGAGCAGATGTCCCGCAGGACGCCCAGGGCGGTAGTCGGGGCGGGAGTGCCGGGATAATACCCCTGCTCCAGCGCCCAGAGCATGGCGTCCACGGCGGTCACAGTGGTGACTCCCTCCCCAGTCTCCGGGGTCTCAAAGCGGAATTTACCCAGGCTCGTCCAGGCGTCGTCCTCCGTCTGCACCTCCAGGGTCACATTGGCCCCCTCCAGGGCGGGCAGGGCGCCTGCCAGCTTGGCGGTAAAGGCGGCGGCTACCGTGGCGCCCAGACTGGGGGCAGTGGTAGAGGCGGAGCAGCCGGCGGTGTAGGTGAGGCTGAGCAGTTCCTCAACAAACCGGGTGTTGTCTGTCAGGGTGAGGCGGCAGCGCTGGGCCGCCTGATCGGATGCTGTAAATGCTGTATTCATGGGATCTCCCTCCTTCGCCTCCAGTGTACCCGGTTCCGCTCCTCTGGCCAATGCAAGAAGCCGTTTTCTCCCCCGACCCGGCAGGAAATCCGCCCACTCTTCCCTTTTCGCTGCAAAAAGGAAAAATCAGGCAGACCCTGCCGAATTTTTCCAGTCCCCACCTGCTTTCGACGAAATTCTCCCCTCTCCCCTGCTATACTACAGGCCAAAGCAGAGCCGCACTGCCCATGCAGCCGCCGCAAAGCCAGCCAGGTCGGCGCAGAGAGCGGCGGGGATGGCATAGCGGGTCTTGCGAATCCCCACCGCGCCGAAGTAGACGGTGATGGTATAGAAGGTAGTCTCACTGGCCCCCAGCATGACCGCCGCCGTCCGGCCCACCAGGGAATCCGGGCCGTAGGAGGCCATCAGCTCCGCCCCCAGCCCCAGGGCGGCGCTGCCGCTCATGGGCCGCACCAGCATCAGCCCCACCGTCTCCGGCGGAATACCCAGCCAGGTCAGCACCGGCCCCAGGGCCTGGGCCGCCCAGTCCAAAAAGCCAGAGGCCCGGAGCATCTGGATGCCCGTCATAAGACCGATGAGAGGGGGCAGGATATGCAGTAGCAGCTGCAGACCCTGGCCCGCCCCCTCTCCCAGCTTTTGGTACACGTCCACCTTTTTCCAGATCCCAGCCACCGCCGTCAGCAGCAAAATGACCGGCAGCAGCAGGGCGTCCCACCGGCTCACCGTCCCCTCCACAGGTGACGAAACAGCCGGGCCGCCCCGATTCCCGCCGTCACCGAGCAGACGGAGGCAAGCCAGACGGCAGGCAGAATGTCAAAGGGCGATTGACACCCCGCCCCCGCCCGCACTGCCGCCACTGTGGTGGGAATCAGTTGAATGGAGGCAGTGTTGCAGACCACCAACAGACACAACTCGTCCGAGGCTACCCCCGGCGACCGCTCCACCATGCCTCGGGCAGCCTGAATGCCCATGGGCGTGGCCGCGTTGCCCAAGCCCAGCAGATTGGCGGAGACATTGGCAGAGAGCGCCTCCATGACCGGCCTGTCCCGGCGAAAGGCGGGAAATAATGCTCCCAGCACCGGCCGCAGCAGGCGGCTGAGCCCCTCCAGCGCCCCGCAGGCCCGGAGCACCTCCATCACGCCGCTCCACAGGCAGAGCGTTCCCGCCATGGAAAAACAAAGCTCCACAGCGCTCTGGGCCCCTTCACCGGCAGCCGCAGAGACCGCCTCCAGCGTTCCGTTGCACAGACCAAATACCAGGCTGAGCCCAATCATGGCCAGCCACAGCCAGGACATCGCCATTGTCATCCCCCCTTGTCCAAAAGCTATGGCATGCCCAGAGAAATATGCTCCCTCCCCCTCGACCGATTTCTAAACAATTCTTTCCTTACCAACATTTTCGTTGACTGTTCCGCTTTTCGTGTTAGAATTCTATATACCTAAAAAATCACCGGCCCCTTCCCGGGCCGTATCGTATTAACACGAGGAGATGAACATAGCAGCATGAATCAACGTGAACTGGAACAGAGCTATGAGGAGGTACGGCGCAGAAACTGCCGCCGCCGCAGGGCCCGCCAGCGCAGGCGCCGCCAACGGCAGATTTTCCATCTGAGCATCGCTCTGGTGCTCTGCTGTTTTCTGGTGACCGGTGGCCGGGCACTGTACCGCTCTGCGGTGGGCCCGGAGCCTCAGACGGCCGCAGAAAATCCCGACACTCCGGAGAGCAGTCCACAGGACAATCAAACTCAGCCGGAAATTCCACAGCCGGAAATTCCACAGCCGGAAATTCCACAGCCGGAAATTCCACAGCCGGAAATTCCACAGTCGGAAACGCCCCCGGAACCGGAGGAGCCTCCGGTGGAGGTGGATCCCAACAGCATCATCTATCTCACCTTTGACGACGGCCCCAGCGACTCAACCGAGCGCATTCTGGATATTCTGAAGGAGAACGAAATTCACGCCACCTTCTTTGTGGTCAACTACAGCTCCGATAAAATCCCCCTGCTTCAGCGCATGGTGGACGAGGGCCACACCATCGGCATCCACGCCTATACCCACGAATACGACGTCTGCTACGGCACCGACGACGCCTATGTGGACGGCGTGGAAAAGCTCCGGGACAAGCTGAAAAACGACATTGGATACGACGCCTTCTGTCTCCGCTTCCCCGGCGGCAGTTCCAACACCATCAGCCGGAACTACAACGAGGGCGTTATGTCCCGTCTGGCCGTCCAGGTGGAAAACATGGGGCTGGAATATTATGACTGGAATGTGGATTCCGGCGACGCCTCAGGCAACCACATCCCGGACTCCACCCTGGTATCCAACACCACCGGCGAGCTGATCAAAGGCCGGAGCAACATCGTCCTCATGCACGACGCTGAGACCAAGGACACCACCGTGGAGGCGCTCCAGTCCATCATCGACTACGGCGTGCAGAACGGCTATCACTTTGAGGCCATTGACCGGGATACTCCCGCCGTGCATCATCGGATCAACAATTAGACACTTCCCGCCGTCTGCCGGAGTCTCCGGTTCCGGTGCGAAGGAAAAGGAGTGAGTAAATGAAATCCACCGGTATCGTACGAAAGGTAGATGAGCTGGGTCGCATCGTCCTGCCCATCGAGCTGCGCCGGACGCTGGACATCTCAGAGCGGGACGCGCTTGAAATCTATGTGGACGGTTCCTCCATCATCCTCCGAAAATATCAGCCCTCCTGCATCTTCTGCGGCAGCGCCAAGAGCGTGGTCAACTACAAGAACAAAAACATCTGCCCCAGCTGCCTCAAGCAGCTCAAGGCGCTGTGATTTCTCTCCCAATAACAGCAAAGATGCCGCCGGAATATTCTCCGACGGCATCTTTTTCAGCTTTGGCTCACCGCCTGCTGATACAGCTCATTCTTGGGAAGCCCCGTGTCTTTCGCCACCTGCCGGGCAGCCTCCTTCATGCTCAGGCCCTGCTCCCGCAGCGCCAGCACCCGGCAGACGCCCTCCTCTAGGGTGAGCTCCTCCGCCTCCTGCTCCGGGCAGCCCTCTACCACCAGGACAAACTCCCCCTTGGGGGCGTTTTTGGTGTACTCCTCCACCGCCTGGCCCAGGGTGGTGCGGCGTACCTCCTCGTAGAGCTTGGTCAGCTCCCGGCACAGAGAAATCCGCCGATCCGGGCCGAAGGTGTCCCGCAGATCCTCCAGGGTGGAGAGCAGCTTATGAGGGGCCTCGTAGAAGATCATGGTGCGCTCCTCGGTCACAAGGCTCTCCAGGTGCTTTTTCCGGTTCTTCTTGTTCATGGCCAGAAAGCCCTCAAAGGTGAACCGGCCGGTGGGCAGGCCGGAGACCGCCAGGGCGGTAATCAGGGCGCAGGGGCCGGGGATGGCCACCACCTCCACTCCCGCCTGGGCGCAGAGGGCCACCAGCTCCTCTCCCGGGTCGCTGATGGCCGGGGTGCCGGCGTCGGTGACCAGGGCGCAGCTCTCTCCCGCCAGCAGCCGCTCCAGGATAGCCGGGCCGCTGGTCTCGGTATTGTGGCGGTAGTAGCTGACCAGGGGCTTTTTCAGCCCCAGATGATTCAGAATTTTGATGGATACCCGGGTGTCCTCGGCGGCGATAAAATCCACCTGAGACAAGGTGTCAATGATGCGCTGGGAGAGGTCTCCCAGATTGCCGATGGGCGTGGGCACCAGATAAAGGGTTCCGGACATACTTTCACCTCATAATCAAAGCAGGCAGCAGCTCCAGCCCGGGCTTTCCCTGGGCGGCTGCCTCCAATAAAATCAGATTGGCCGGCCGGTCCGGGCCGGACTGCACCGGTTGGAGCCGTTTGGGCTCCAGCTTGTGCCGGGCGAGATGGGCCAGCAGGGCGCAGAGCCCCCAGGGCCGGGTGCAGAGGGCGAACCGTCCCCCATTGCGCAGCAGCCACCGGGCCGCCCGGCACCAGGGCTCCAGCCCCTCTTCGCCTCCGGTGCGGGCAATGCCCCGGCTCCCCGGAGCAATTTTTCCCCGGCCGGGGTGGAAGTAGGGGGGATTGGCGATCACCAGGTCATAGCTCCCCGCTGAGAGCCGCTCCGGCAGTTCGGCCACATCCATCTGCCAGATGCTGCCGGCGAGACCGTTTCGGCTCAGATTTTCCCGGGCCAGTTTCACACAGGGCTCCTGGCAGTCCGCCCCATCCAGGGTCAGGCCGCGCTCCCGCCGGGCCAGGCTCAGCCCCAGCACCCCCACGCCGCAGCCCATGTCAAAGACCCGGTCCCCCCGGCGCAGAGTGGCAAACTCCGCCAGCAGCAGCGAGTCCCGGCTCACCTTGGGCAAGTCCTCCTGCTGGGCCAGCCGGTAGGGCCCCAACTGCTCCCAGGTCACAGGCTCCCCCGCTTTCGCAGCGTCCGCCGGTAGGCGATGTCACCCGGCTCCGGCGGGGTCTCCACCTCCAGAAGTCCCGCCTGTATCAGTGCCTCCACCCGCAGGTGCAGCAAGCCGTCGCCGATGCCCAGGGCATACTTGCCCAGCACCTGGCCGATCAGCCGAGCCTCCCGGAAGCGCTCCGGCATCTTGCCCAGCTCCCGGAGCAGAAAGCTGTCATAGACGTCCTCCGGCAGGCTGACCAGCTGGCCGTTCAGCATTCCCCGCAGAGATGCGTTCTCCTCCTGCAGCTCCCGCCACTGGGCTGCCAGCTTCCGGCAGAGCACTGGTGATGCCGGCTTTGCCAGGGACAGATACCGGTGCCACCTGCCCGGCTCAATGTCCCCCCAGCCATTGTGCTGGAGGAGCACGTTCTCTGTATCCTGCTCCCACTCGGGCAGCTTGACCAGCAGGATCTCACACTTCGGGAGCTCCCAGGGCTGCAGCTCCGCCATCAGCCAGCTCAGGCCGCACCGGTGCTCCGGCTGGTCGCCGTACCAGATGCGCAGGGCTTCTCCCTCCTGCAGCCGGCCTTTCAGACGCTCCAGCTCTGCCTGCGCCTTCCGGAGCCGCTCTGCCGCCTGCTCTTTTCCGTCAGCGTCGATTGCCCAGAGCCGCTCCAGCGTCTCCTGACGGCGCCT
>CAMELY010000070.1 GCA_945926565.1 uncultured Clostridia bacterium
CGCCGGCCGGGGGGAAAATATGGACGACCTGTTTCAGGTAGGCTGTATCGGCCTGGTCAAGGCGGTGGATCGGTTTGACAGCGAGCAGTTTGAAGTCCGGTTCAGCACCTACGGCGTGCCGCTGATACTGGGTGAGGTGCGCCGGTTCCTGCGGGATTCCTCCTCCCTCCGGGTGAGCCGCTCCATGCGGGACGTGGCCTATCGGGTGCTTCAGACCCGGGAGCAATACGCCAAGGAGCATCAGCGGGAGCCGACCCTGGACGAGATTGCCAAGCTGCTGGATCTGAAGCGGGAGGACGTGGTCTTTGCCCTGGACGCCATCTCTGATCCGGTGAGCCTGTATGAGCCGGTTTACTCCGACGGGGGAGACACCGTCTGCGTCATGGATCAGGTGCGGGACGACAAAAATACCGACGACAAATGGCTGGAGCACCTGGCGCTCCGGGACGCCATGGACAAGCTGACCGAGCGGGAACGGCACATTTTGGAGCTGCGCTTCTACCAGGGCAAGACCCAGATGGAGGTCTCCGCCGAGGTGGGCATCTCCCAGGCCCAGGTATCCCGGCTGGAGAAGGGGGCCATCCAGCAGCTGAAAAAGAATCTGTAGCGTGAACAGCTCCCCGTCGGAATTTGCTTCCGACGGGGAGCTGTGCTTTGTTTTCATTTGGTGTCCGGCTCATTCGGCGCCTGATGCTGGGTGGCTTTGAGCTCAAAGTGGATGAGGGCGCTGAGCAGAGCCCGGAGGAGGATGACAGCGCCCAGAATCAGCAGCTCGCTCATCTCCCGCACCAGGACGGTCTTTAAAATCTCAGCGGCCATCTTAAACTCCAGCCCGGTGGCCAGACCGTTGGCCAGGTTGAACTGGAAGGCGTACTGCTTGTGGCAAAATGTATTTTGCAGATACTGCCAGAAGGCGGACAGGGCGGACCAAGCCACCACAAAGATGCCCATCAGCTCCAGCAGGGAGATGATATGGGGGAGGATAAACTCAATAAACTGCTCCAGCATAGAAAAGCTCCTCTCATGCGGGGGATCAGCCAATCCCCCCGTATACCAGACCCAGGACAAACACGATCAGGGTCAGGGGAACATAGACGTACCTGGCCAGCGGGCCGAACCAGCGGGGAAGGGACCTGTCCCGGCCCAGTTCCATCTCCTGACGGATATCCTTCCAGCCCAGAACATAGTAGATGGACACCGCGCCCAGCAGCGCCCCGAAGGGCACCACCAGAATGGTGATAAAGTCCATCCATTTGCCCACCACATCGCCGTTTTCCATCAGCAGGCCGACTGCCAGCGCGATTCCGCCGCAGAGGAGCGTTGCCTGCTTCCGGGAGAGCCGGAACCGGCTCTGCCAGGACTCGCATACCGCCTCAAACATATTAATCAGGCTGGTAATGCCGGCGAAGGCCACCGACAGGAAGAAAAAGGCGGCAAACAGCCGGCTCATGGGCATCTGCTGGAAGACCTGCGGCAGGGTAATAAACATGAGGGAGGGGCCCCGGTCGGGCTCAATGCCGAAGGCAAAGACGGCGGGCATGGTGGCGAAGGCGGCCAGCAGGGCGGCCAGGGTGTCGAACAGGGCGGTATTCATGGACGCCTTTGGAATATCCTCATCCTTACCCAGATAGGAGCCGTAGACGATCATGCCGGAGCCGGTAATAGACAGGGAGAAGAAGGCCTGTCCCATGGCCATGACCCAGGTCTCCGGCTTGAGCAGATACTCCCACTTGGGCACCAGCAGAAACCGATATCCCTCGGAGGCGCCGGGCAGAAAGGCCACTCGTACCGCCAAAAACACAAAGAGCACGAAAAAGGCCGGCATCAGAATCCGGTTGATTTTCTCAATTCCCTTGGTCGCCCCAAACATGAGCAGCAGCACGGCAATGACGATCACCAGAGCATGCCAGCCCACATTGCCCAGCGTGGAGGACATTTCGGCGAAAAATGTACCGGAGTGCTGGGAAAACAGGCTGCCGGTCAGGCTGCCCGCCAGGGACTTTACCACCCAGCCCACGATCACAGCGTAGCCGATGGCGATGCCCAGGGAGCCGAACAGGGGAATCCAGCCCAGCGCCTCGCCCAGCTTCCCCTTGTCCCGCCGGGCCCAGCACTTTCGGTAAGCGCCCAGGGTTCCGGTGCCTGCCCAGCGGCCCACGGCAAATTCCGCCGACAGGCCTACAAGGCCGAACAGTACAATAAAGATCAGATAGGGGATGAGAAAGGCGGCTCCTCCGTACTGGCCCAGCCGGTAGGGGAACAGCCAGATATTGCCCATACCCACTGCCGAACCGACACAGGCCAGGACAAAGCCCAGCGAGCTGGAAAAGCTTCCGTTAAAATGGCCTCGATGTTCCATAATTGCGCTCCTTATGCAAAGCATCGCTTTGCGTTGTTCTTTTATGCTTTATAGCATTATAGCGTTATCACAGGCAGGTTGTCAACGACTGTCGCCTTTCTGCCGGAGAAAGGGCCGTTCTTTAGCCAGGTTGCTCATTGCAATTTGCTCCTGCCTGTGCTACACTGACGATAGTTCGTTTTTGAACATGTTGAAAAGGAGGGGAGCTGTGGTGGAAAGCCTCTGGAGCGACGTGGATCTGCTGCGCAGGGGATATATCCGGCGTCTGGAGTCGGTGTGCGGCCGGTTTGGCCTGACCCGAATGGAGCTGGACGTGCTGCTCTTTCTGGCCAGTAACCCTACCCGGGACACCGCGGCGGAGATGATTCGTACCCGGGGTTTTTCCAAGTCCCACGTCTCAGCTGCGGTCAAAGGGCTGATTCAGCGGGGGTGTCTGAGAGGTGTGACCAAGTCAGGAAACCACAAGGCCATCCACCTCCAATTGCTGCCTGGGGCTGAAGAGGCTGTGCAGGCAGGACAGGCGGCCCAGGAGGAATTTTTCCGTCTTCTTTTTCAGACCATCTCCCCGGAAGAGCGGGAAACCTTGGTCCGGGTACTGAGCCGGATGGTGGCGCAGCTTGCCGCAGAAAATCAAAAGGAGAATCCATAATGCTCTACACCGTTCTGATCTGTTTTCTCGCCGGCATGGGAGCCGGGCTGGGCACCGGCTTTGCCGGCATGAGCGCAGCCGCCGTCATCAGCCCCATGCTGATCACCTTCCTGGGCATCCCGGCCTATAGCGCCGTGGGCATCGCCCTGGCCAGCGACGTGCTGGCCAGCGCCGTCAGCGCCTATACCTACGGAAAAAATAAAAATCTGGATGTCAAAAACGGCCTGATTATGATGGTTACCGTGCTCTGCTTCACCATGGTGGGCAGCTGGGTGTCCAGCCTGGTGCCCAGCCAGACGGTGGGAAACACCTCCGTCTGCATGACCTTTTTGCTGGGCATCAAGTTCATCGTCAGACCGGTGATGACCACCCGGGAGTCGATGGCCCAGGTGGATTCCAAAAAGCGGGTCATTCAGTCCATTCTCTGTGGTATGCTGGTAGGCTTTATCTGCGGCTTTGTAGGAGCCGGCGGCGGCATGATGCTGCTTCTGGTGTTGACCAGTGTGTTGGGCTATGAGCTGAAGACGGCAGTGGGCACCAGTGTTTTCATTATGGCCTTTACCGCCCTAACCGGCTCTGTCAGTCACTTTGCCATCGGCGGGCTGCCTGATTTCACCGTCCTCGCTCTGTGCGTTCTGTTTACCTTCCTGTGGGCCCGGGTTGCAGCCCGGTTCGCCAACAAGGCCAGTCCTCTGGTGCTCAACCGGGCCACCGGTGTGGTGCTCACCGTGTTGGGCGGGGCGATTATGCTGGTCAACTGGCTGGGATAAAGAGAAGACCACTGGGAAATTTGCAGCTTCCTGAAAGAGAGAAAAGAGAGGTGCACCCATGCAAGACAAGAGAGATTCGGAGAAAAGCAGGCTGCAGGAGGAGCAGGAGCTGCTCCAGCAGCTGGTACAGAAGGGTAAGCGCGGTTTTCTGCGGGCTATCTTTGGCCGCACCACCGTAGTTATCGTGCTGCTGGTCCTTCAGATTCTGCTTCTGCTGATGAACTTCCTGATTGTGGAGAAGTATGTCCCCCTTTACCTGGGCGGCATGACCACAGTGGGCGCGGCCATGCTGATCTACCTGCTCAACACGCCGGGAGATCCCACGGTCAAGCTGACCTGGGCCTTTGTCATCGCCATGTCCCCCATTCCGGGCACCCTCTTCTACTGGTTTGTCCAGATGGACATCGGCCACCGACGGGAGCAGCGGGTACTGGCTCAGATGGAGCGGGAGGCCAAGGACTACTATCCGGATCAGGATCCGCTGATGAGCCGGCTAAAAAAGCAGGACCCTGCCCTTCATCAGCTTGCCACCTACATGGAAAAGTGCGGCGGCTTTCCGGTTTACGAGCACACCGCTGTGAAATACTTCCCTCTGGGCGAGGACAAATTTGCCGAGCTGCTGGTTCAGATCCGGAAAGCGGAACGGTTTGTCTTCCTGGAGTATTTCGCCATCGACAAGGGCGAGCTGTGGACAGAGCTGCTGGAGCTGCTGGCGGACAAGGCCCGGCAGGGGGTGGAGGTGCGTCTGCTCTACGACGGCACCTGTTCCATCTCCGCTCTGCCCCATGACTACCCTCAGCAGTTGGCCAAGCTGGGCATTCAGTGCAAATCCTTCGCCCCCATCCGGCCTCTGGTCACCACACGGTATAACAACCGGGATCACCGGAAGATCTGCGTTATTGACGGTAAGGTGGGCTTTACCGGCGGCGTCAATCTGGCGGACGAGTATATCAACCGCAAGGTGGTCTACGGCCACTGGAAGGATACCGCCGTCATGCTGCAGGGGGAGGCGGTGACCAGTCTCACCCTGCTGTTTCTCCAGATGTGGAACGCGGGAGAGACGGAGCGGGTCTACGAGCCCTATCTGCTGCCCCCGGAGAAGAACCGAGTGGACAGCCCCGGCTATGTCCTGCCCTACGGGGACAGCCCCCTGGACGACGAGCTGGTGGGGGAGATGGTCTACCGGGATATCCTCAACCGGGCCCAGGACTACGTCTATATCATGACCCCCTATCTCATCCTTGACCATGAGATGATCACCGCTCTGAGCTACGCCGCTAAGCGGGGGGTGGAGGTCAAGCTGATTCTCCCCCATATTCCGGACAAGCCCTACGCCTTTGTCCTGGCCAAGAGCCACTATAAGGAGCTGACCCGGGCGGGCGTACAGATTTACGAGTATACGCCGGGCTTTGTCCACGCCAAGGTGTTTCTCAGTGACGACAGCCGGGCGGTGGTTGGCACCATCAACCTGGACTACCGCAGCCTCTACCTGCACTTTGAGTGCGCCGCCTATCTCCAGGATGTGCCCGCCATCGGCGACATCAAGGCGGATTTCCGGGATACCTTGGCCAAGTGCCAGCCGGTGACGCTGGAGACCATCCGGAAGGAGAAGCTCTCCGTGCGCCTGGCCGGCGCGCTGCTCAAGGTGATCGCGCCGCTGATGTGACAAACAGGGAGGAACATTGATATGAAGTTGGAATGGAAAAGCGGCCTGCGGCTGGGCGTCTGCCTCTTTGGACTCTTTCTGCTGATTCACTATTGGGATCAGTTGGCCGGTCTGGGCAGTCTGGCCCTCCAGGTGGCCTGGCCGCTGATGCTGGGCCTTGTCCTGGCCTATGTGGTCAATATCCCTATGGCCTTTTATGAGCGCCACTTTCCCACCTCCGGCCCTGCCTGGCTGCAAAAGCTGCGCCGCCCTGTCTGCCTGGTGCTGTCGGTGCTCAGTGTGCTGGCCATTGTGGTGCTCATCGTCCGGATGATTCTCCCTGAGCTGGTCTCCTGCGTCACTCTGCTGCTGGAGCAGCTCCCCGGCGCCCTCAACGCGGTGGCTGCCCAGTTGGAGACCAATTTCCACCTGAGTGACTGGCTCTCCGGGGAGGCAAACAGCCTGTTCCAGGGAGATACTGACTGGCAGAAGCTGATCCAGCAGCTGGTGGATTGGCTGATCTCCGGCTTCGGCGGGGCTATGGCCTCCATCACCGGTCTGATCTCCTCCGTTGTCTCCGGCACCGTCTCTGTGGTGGTGGCCATGATCTTTTCCATCTATGTCCTCATGGGTAAGGAACGGCTGGGCCGGCAGATCCATCGGCTATTGGATACCTATTGTAAGCCCCGCTGGACGGAGAAACTGTACTATGTCCTGGGCACGGTGGACAACTCTTTCCACCGGTTCATTGTGGGCCAGTGTGTGGAGGCGGTCATCCTGGGCCTGCTGTGCATGATCGGCATGCTGATTTTCCGCTTCCCCTACGCGGTCATGATCGGAACTCTGGTGGGCTTTACCGCCCTGATTCCGGTGGCGGGCGCCTACATCGGCGCCATTGTGGGCGCGCTGATGATTTTCACGGTATCGCCCCTCCAGGCAGTACTGTTTATCGTCTTCCTGGTGGTGCTCCAGCAGCTGGAGGGCAACCTGATCTATCCCCGTGTGGTGGGCAGCTCCATCGGACTCCCCGGCATCTGGGTGCTGGCGGCGGTCACCGTAGGCGGCGGCCTGATGGGGGTGGGCGGCATGCTGCTGGGCCTCCCCCTGACCGCCGCTGTCTATCAGCTTCTCCGGCACGACATGAACCGGCGCAGCGCTCCCGCTCCGGAGACTTGACCCGGCTTTTGCTTTGGGCTATGATTAGACCATCTCATCATAAAGTGGGGAATGTGATATGACGGCAGAAGAGTTGATGTCCCGCAAGTGGGTGTCCTGGGCCAAGGAGCTTCAGTCTATCGCCCAGTGCGGCCTGACTTACGGCAAGGATCCCTTTGATCTGGAGCGCTACGCCCGGATCCGGGATATTTCAGCGGAAATTCTGGCAGAGTACACCGACCTGCCTCTGGAACAGCTCACCGGATTGTTCTCTGGTGAGCGGGGCTATCAGACCCCCAAGGTCACCACCCGGATCGCCCTGTTTCTGGACGGAAAGGTGCTGCTGGTTCGGGAGAACGGAGATCTTTGGAACCTCCCCGGGGGCTGGTGCGATGAGAACCGGACTGTTCGGGCCAACGCGGAAAAGGAGCTGTGGGAGGAGACCGGCATCCGGGGCAGAGCCATCCGCCTGGTGGCCGTTCAGGATCGGAACACCCGCA
>CAMELY010000071.1 GCA_945926565.1 uncultured Clostridia bacterium
GATCTTCTCCCTGATCTCCCAGAGCTGGGTCAAGGTGGAAAACGAGCTGGCGGAGCACTGTACATTGGATACCTGGTCTCAGGGCAAGACGGTGCTCCTCCAGGCGGATCTCTCGCTGGCCGGCGTGGAGCTCGCCACCGTTCCCACCTTCGGCGGTACGTTTGACGGACAGGGGCACACCATCAGCGACCTGGAGATCACCAGGAGCATGTCTCCCTCCGGCCTGTTCGGCGTTTTGCAGGAGCATGCCGTGGTGAAAGACCTGAAGGTCAACGGCTCTGTGGCCCCCGACGGGGACAGCAGCAATGTGGGCGGCATCGCCGGTGAAAACTACGGCAGGATCGTCGGGTGCACCTTTACCGGCGACGTGACAGGCGAAGAGAACGTGGGCGGTATTGCGGGCATCAACGCCCTCACCGGCCAGGTGCTGGACTGCAGCGTCAGCGGCTCTGTCGTCGGAGAGAAGATGACAGGCGGCGTCGTCGGGTGCAATCTGGGCACCATGGGCAAGTGCGAGAACAACTCGTATGTGAACACCGTCAGCGCCGACCTTACCGTGAACCCGGGGGACATTGACATCAGCTTCAGCCTCTCCCTGGATCTGTCCAAGCTGGCCTCCATGGACACCAGCACCGCCGCGTCAGACACCGGCGGCATCGCGGGCTATTCCTCCGGCATCCTGGCAGACTGCGTCAACCGCGCGCCGGTGGGCTATCCCCATGTGGGCTACAATGTGGGCGGCGTCGCCGGGCGCAGCTGCGGCTATCTCCATCACTGCGAAAACAG
Organism: uncultured Clostridia bacterium; assembly: GCA_945926565.1. Taxonomy (GTDB): domain Bacteria; phylum Bacillota; class Clostridia; order Oscillospirales; family Oscillospiraceae; genus Onthomonas. The sequence continues at coordinate 787 of CAMELY010000071.1, forward strand.
CGGAGACGTCTTCGGCCGAAAGGACGTGGGCGGCATCGCGGGGCAGCTGGAGCCCTACATCGCCCAGAATCTCACCGAGAGCACCCTGGGTAAGCTGGAAAATCAGCTGGAGGAGCTGGACGCCATGATCACCACGGCGCTGGACGACGCCAACGCGGGCGTTGGAAGCGTCACCTCCCGGCTGAATAAGATAGCAAACTATATGGACAGCGCCGCAGGCGCAGCCCGCAACATCAAGACCTACGGCAGTGTCAAGAGCACCGTAAGCGGTGACGGAAAAGCCAGCGGCAGCGGCGGCGTCACGGTTACGCCGCCCAAGGCGGAGGCCGGCGGCAGCAGCGAGAGCTCCGGCGACGCCAATGTGAGCGTCTCTCCGGGGGGCGGCTCCGCCGGAGGCGGCACCTCCTCCAGCGTGGAAATTCAGGCGGGCCTGTCTGAGGGCAGCGTAAAGGGGGAGAACAGCGGCTCTGCCAGCGGCAATGTCAGCGCCACCACCCAGATCCAGGTGACGACCTCGCTGAGCGGCCTGTCCTCCGCCATCTCCGGCATGGCCGGACAGATGCGGCTGCTCAACGGGGAGATCGCCGGAACCTCCGGCACCATGACCGATGACATCAAGGCGATCCAGACCCAGATCAGCACCATCTCCGACACCGCTATGGAGCTGTACATGGGTGACGGTGAGGAGGATGTGCTGATCGACAGCTCTGAGATTGACATTGAGCTGGTGACACTGGGCAAGGCCTCCGACTGCCGGAACGCCGGCAGCGTCAGCGGAGATATCAACGTGGGCGGCATTACCGGGGCCATGGCCATGGAATATGAGCTGGATCCGGAGGATGACATCGCCTCCAATCTGGACGGGGTGCAGCGCAAAAAGTACGAGATCAAGGCGATCGTCCACGAATGCGTCAACACCGGCAGCATCGTCTCCAAGCGGGACTGCGCAGGCGGCGTCTGCGGCCGGATGGATCTGGGCCTCATCGCCCAGTCGGAGGGCTACGGCAGCGTCACCAGCGAGAGCGGAGATTATGTGGGCGGCGTCGCCGGCCTCGCCTCCTCCACCATCCGCCACAGCTTTGCCAAGTGCACCCTTTCCGGCGGAAAATATGTGGGCGGCATCGTGGGCTCCGGTGTGAAGAAGGATCTGAGCGACGACTCCAGCACGGTGGCCGGCTGCTACAGCATGGTGAGCATCGACTCCGCCCGGGAGTTTGCGGGGGCGATTTCCGGCTCCGACACCGGCGATTTTGTGGAGAACTATTTTGTCTCGGACACGCTGGCCGGCATCAACTACAGAAGCTATACCGGAAGAGCGGAGCCCATCTCCTATGCCGATCTCCTGGAGATCTGCGAGGAAGCGGAAGAGGCTGAGGAGGCCGAGGCGGAGGACTCCGATGACAAGGACGGGGAGGAGGATGCGGAAGAGGAGGCCGCAGAGACGGCGGCAGCGCAGCCGGTCTCCATCCCGGACGCCTTCCGTCAACTGACCCTGACCTTTGTGGCGGACGGCCAGACCGTCAAGTCGGTTCCCTTCCAGTACGGCGCGTCCTTTGACGAGAGCGTCTACCCTGAGCTCCCGGAAAAGGAGGGATACTACGTCCATTGGGATCGGACGGAGCTGAAGAACCTCCACTTTGACACGGTGGTCACCGCCGTCTACACCCCCTATGTGACCGCCCTGTCCAACACGGACACCCGCGCAGACGGCCGGCCGATCTTCTTTATTGAAGGACGGTTTGACGACGAGGTCTCCGCTGTGATCACCCCTCTGCCCAACACGCCGGATGACTTCGACGCGCTGCCCACAGGCTGGGTTGACTTCCTGGCCAAGAGCTTTACCAGCGCCAGGGTCAGCCGGGAGATTGTGGAGCAGTGGGCGCTTTCCATCCCGGACGACGGCAGTGAAAAGCACACCGTGCGCTACCTGGCCCCCGACGAGGACACGAAACATCTGGACATCTATGTGAAGCAGGCCGGCGGCTGGAGCAAGGTGAAGGCGGAGCCCATCGGCAGCTATCTGACCTTCTCCGTGGAGGGCCAGGCGGTGGAGGTGGCGGCCATCTCCACCATGAGCATGTGGTGGGTCTGGCTGATCGCGGCCATTCTGCTCCTGCTCCTGCTGTTTCAGGTCATCCGGAAGACGCGCAGACTGATCAAAGCGAGGAAGCCTGCCGCCGGAAAAGCTCCGGACAGCGCAGGGGACACCAACGCTCCATCTCAGATCGAACCCAAGGCGGGAAAGCCCTGGGTAAGGCCTCTGCTGATTGTGCTGGCGGTGCTGCTGGTCATCGGCGGTATCGCGGCCGCCCTGCTCCTGCCCGACATGCTCAGCGGCGTCAAGGCCTATGATCTGCTGAAACAGTACGGGGAACAGCGGGAGCTGACCATGGAGCTGACGGTAGACGCGGAGCTGGACGGACAGGATATCGGCTTTTCCGCCCTGGTGGACCGGACGGACGTGGAGGGACATCAGGTCACGTCGGTCGCTCAGGAGGAGCGGAGGCTGTATTACTGTGACGGCGCGGTCTTCCTGGAAAACGGAAACGCCTATGAGATGAGCGGGGCCTTCCCGGACTACTCGCTGCTGCTGGGCCAGGCCATCGAGCTGTACCGCCATGTGGACATCGACGAGGAGGACGGAGGGTATACCATTACCGCCGAGGGGGAGGACGCCAGAGCCATTCTGGAGCTGCTGCTCCCCACCGCCGCCGAGCTGCTGTCCAATGCGAACACTCTCCAGCTGGAGCTGGTGACCGAGGAAGAGGAGGCCTCTGAGATCCGCTTCTCCGGGAGCGGAGCCCTCGGCGATGAGGCGAAGACCCCCTTCCGGCTCTCCGCCTCCCTGAAGCTGGACCCGCCGGATCAGGATCGGATCCAGATCCCGGAGATTGTCCGGGAGAAAATCCTCAGCGGCGAGTACGAGGCGGTCGACACCATCACCGGCGATCTCATCCGTATGGCGAACGCGTGGCTGAAGCTGAACCAGGCGGAGGCCCTGGAGGCGGAGATTTCGCTGAAGGCCTCCTGCGGGCCGGTTGCGCTGGACGACTCCCTGGACTTTTACCGCTGGAACAGCGACGGCACGCTGATCAGCTCCATCCGGAAATACGGCTATGCCCTCTATTTCACAGATTCGGCCATCTGCGACAAGGACGGCAATGTGGTGCTGGCCTCGGAGGCCCCCACGGTGGAGGCGGCAAAGCTGCTGGATATCGCCTATCAGGCCTGCCTGAACGGGGACATGGACTGCACGGAATCCGAGGGGAGCTATCTCTACACCCTTTCCCTGGATGAGGAGGGCATGGAAGCGGTGGCCCATGCCATTGCCCCCGAGACGGAGGGGATGGACATTCTCTTTGACACCGGCAGCATTCAGCTTGTCCTTTCCGACGGCGCCATGCGGAGCATCACCATCAGCTGCGGCGGCAGCGTGCAGGTTGTGCTCTCCAGCGCGGAGGTGGCGCTGGAGGCGGAGCTGACCTTTGCGCAGGGAGCGGTGGAGGCCGAAATCCCGGAGGCAGTCAAGACAGCCTTGGAGAAATAGAGAGGGGTATCAGAAATGGGAAACAAGATCATATGGTCAAGCTCCAGGTGCTGCTCTACCCGGCGGTGAACCTGACGGGCAGGCCCACCGGGTTCTATCAGGGGGTGGATCTGGCGAAGTACCGCGCCAGCAAGCGCCACAAAAAGGTGCTGGACTGCGTGCTGAAGATGATGACCGGCATGATGAACGACGCCAGCCTGCTGGACAATATCTACCTGCAGGGCCATCTGCCGGCAGAGCACATCTACGCCTCGCCTCTGCTGGACGATTTCCATGACCTGCCCGCCACCCTGCTCATCTTCGGCGAGCACGACATGCTGGCCTTTGAGGACTTTGCCTATGCCCGGACTGCCGTCCGGGCGGGGGGCCCCATCAAGACGGTGGTCTATGAGGGCATCAGCCACGGCTACGCCGATCAGATCGGTGTCATGCCCCAGGCGGAGGATACCATGCAGGAGATTGCGGATCGGATGCGGGCGGTGCTTTGAGCCTGCCAAGGGGATGGCTGTGAGAAAAGGAGGTAAAAGGATATGACGAGAGAAGCACTGGTATCCAAAAAGGAGGCGGGAGGCCTGTTCGCCCTGCTGGCGGTACTGTTGGTCATTGGCTCCGTCTTTGATTTTCAGATCTCCCAGGCGCTCTACAACGAGAGCAATCCCATCGCCAATTTCTTCGCCGCCTATGGGGAATACCCCGCCATGCTGGGCTTTGCGGCCTCCGGAGCCCTGCTGGTCATCGGGCGTAACCGCCAGCGCAGGGTGGTTGGAGCGCTGCAGCTGCTGGGCCTGCTGCCCCGGCTGGACAGCCGACTGGCCGGGAAGCGGCGGCTGCTGGCAGGGATTGGCTTTGCCTGGGCCTGCGTGGTGGCCTTCACCCGGATCGTCATGGGCGCCCACTATCTGACGGACACCGTCGTCGGCCTGGCAGTGGGACTGGGATGCCTGCTCTTCGTGAATTGGCTGGTGTTTGGAAGAGCTCCTGCCGGCGGGAGAGAAGCGTGAACGGATTTAAAGTCTGCGGAGGGCTTTCTGAACTTTTGACCCTGATTTAAAACCGCGAGACATACTTTTTGACAGTCTGACCACCCGGAACGTTGTGTTCCGGGTGGTTTTTGCCATTTTCAGATTTCGGTTTTGCGGTTTTGAATTGTGCCTGCAAAAACTTATGGCCAGAACTTCAAAAAAATAGTTTACATTCTGCAAAATGACAGTTCAAATGAAAAAAGAGTTGAAAATCAGAATTGCAGGGACAGCAATCGGGAGTGGGCTGCCCGGGATTGCAAATTTCAATTCAAAAAACAGAGAAAGACGGGGGGAGAAAAATAGTTTTAGAAAACACAAGTGGTTTGTTGATTGCGGAGAAGGGGAGAACCTTTTACAATACAGATAACAAATCACTGAGACTTCTGAAAGAGAGGCATGAGATGAGACATTCAGACGCGATGACGCTGCAGAGGAAGCACGCGGGCTGGCGGTATTTCTGGAGAAACCGCTACCTGTATTTGCTTCTGGTGCCGTGTGTGCTCTACTTTGTGATATTTAAATATGTGCCGATGTACGGCCTGGTGCTGGCATTTAAGGATTTCAAGTTCTCAAAGGGAATCCTGGGCAGCGAGTGGGTCGGTCTGAAGAATTTCGAATACCTGTTTCAGCTGGATACGTTCTACAGTGTGCTGAAGAATTCCCTCTCGCTGAGTCTGCTGCGGCTGCTGATCTACTTCCCGGTTCCCATTATTCTGGCGCTGGCCCTCAATGAGATTCCCTTCCTGCGCTTCAAGCGGCTGGCGCAGACGACCATCTACCTGCCCTACTTTATCTCCTGGGTGGTCATCGGCGGAATTATGGTAAACCTGCTCTCTCCGTCCTGGGGCGTGATCAACAGCGTCATCAAGGCCTTCGGGGGAGAACCGATTTTTTTCCTGGGAAAGTCGCAGTACTTCCCGGGGCTTGTGGTGGGCTCCAGCATCTGGAAGAATGCGGGCTGGGACACCATCATCTACCTGGCGGCCCTGAGCTCCATCAATCCGGATCTCTATGAGGCGGCGGCAATTGACGGCGCCTCCCGGTTCCAGCGGATTCTGCACGTCACGCTCCCGGGCATCAAAAGCACCATTGTCATTCTGCTCCTGCTCAACATCGGCAATCTGATGACCAACGGCTTTGAACAGATCTACATGCTGCAAAACGGCAGCAACCTGGCGGTTTCGGAGGTGTTTGAAACCTACACCTACCGGCTGGGCATCATCAACGGGCGGTTCTCCTTCGCGACGACAGTGGGTCTGTTCAGCTCTGTGGTAGGCTTTACCCTGCTGTTCCTTGCGGACCGGGCGGCAAAGCTGATGGGAGAGGATGGTATCTTTTGAAACGGAGAGAAAAGCGAACCGGCAGAAAAAACGAGTCGGGCTCCATGATCCGCTGCCGGTCGGACTATATCTTTGAGGGGTTCTGCACCCTGATTGTGGCGCTGTTTGCCATCTGCTGCCTCGCCCCCTTTGTGTATGTGTTTTTCACCTCCTTCATGACCTATGAGGAGTACCTGGCAAATCCCCTCCGAATTATCCCCCGGGAGTTCAGCCT
>CAMELY010000072.1 GCA_945926565.1 uncultured Clostridia bacterium
TCTTGGCGAAGGACTCCCGGATGGCCGCCTCGGTGGCGGAGTCCACGGCGGAGGTGGAGTCGTCCAGGATGAGGACGGCGGGCTTGCGCAGCATGGCACGGGCGATGCACAGCCGCTGCTTCTGGCCGCCGGAGACGTTGGTGCCGCCCTGGTCCAGAACCGTGTCAAAGCCGTCGGGGAAGGACATGATAAAGTCGTAGGCCTGGGCGTCCTTGGCGGCCTGGATCATCTCCTCCTCGGTGGCGTTCTCGTCGCCCCAGAGGAGATTTTCCCGGATGGTGCCGGAGAAGAGGACGTTGTTCTGCAGAACCATGCCCACCTTTTTGCGCAGATCCTCCAGGGCATAGTCCCGGACGTCCTCTCCGTCCACCAGCACCTGGCCGCCGGTGACGTCGTAGAACCGGGGGATCAGGTTGACCAGGGTGCTCTTGCCCACGCCGGTGCCGCCTACAATGGCCACCGTCTGGCCGGGCTTTGCGGTAAAGCTGATATTGCGCAGCACGTCGTCGCCGGTGCCGGTGGCCCGGTACTTGAAGGAGACGTTTTTGAACTCCACCAGCCCCTTCACCGGCCGAGCGCCGGCGCTGAGGGTCTCGGCGCCGTTCTGAATGTCGGGCTGGGCGTCCAGCACCTCAAAGATACGGTCGGCGCAGGCCTTGGCACGGGTGTACTGGAAGAGGGCCATGCCCACCATCATGACAGAGAAGAGGATGTTGAAAATGTAGGTCAGCAGGCTGGAGAGCTGTCCCACCTCCAGCTCACCCTGGATGACCAGGATGCCGCCGTTATAGAGGATGAGGACGGTGGCCACGCTGATGCCCATCATCAGCACTGGGTTCATCAGCATCACCCGCATGACGGCAGAGAGGCCGGCGTGGGTGTAGGCGTCGTTGGCGGTTTTGAACTTCTCCTTCTCATGGGACTGGCGGACAAAGGCCTTGACCACCCGGATGGCCACCAGATTCTCCTGAATGACCTGGTTGAGGGCGTCGATCTTCTTCTGCATGATCCGGAAGAGGGGGCTGCAGATCTTCATCAGGATGACCAGAGCAATCACGATAACCGGCAGGATGACCAGGACATAGACGGCCAGCCGGGCGCTGATGGTGAGGGCCACCACAATGGCCACCAGCATCATCACCGCGCTGCGCACCAGCATCCGCAGGCAGATGGCCACCACATTCTGGATATTGGTCACGTCGTTGGTCATCCGGGTAATGAGAGAGGCGGAGGAGAATCGGTCGATGTCGGCAAAGGAGAACTGGTTGATCTTCTCAAACTCCGCCTGGCGCAGATTGGCGCCCAGGCCCTGGGCCGCCTCGGCGGCGAAGCGGGCGGAGAGAATGCCGCAGCACAGGGAGAGGGCGGAAATGACCAGCATGAGGCCGCCCATCCGGAGGATGACCCCCATATCTCCCTTCTGGATGCCGTCGTCGATGATGGCAGCCATGAGCAGGGGCAGGATCAGCTCGCAGACCGTCTCCAGCGCCACAGTCAGAGGCGCCAGCAGCGCCTGTCTGCGGTAGCCCTCCATAAAGGAGGCAATGCGTTTGATCATAGTTTTCTATCATTCCTTTCCAAGCAGGGGCGGCGGAAGCGGACAGGACTCCGCGCTGCCGCCGATCACCTTCAGATTGTCCAGCATCCGCTGATAGTACTGCCGGAGCTGCTCCAGCTCCTGGGGGGAGAAGCCGGCATAGAGCTGGTTATCCACCCGGTCAAACACCGCGATACAGCGGCTCCGGGCGTCCCGCCCCTTGTCCGTGATGGCAATCCGCTTTTTCCGCCCGTCAGCCGGGTCGGACTGCCGGGTGATATACCCCATTCGCTCCAGCGATTTCAGGGAGTTGGCGATGGTGGCCGGAGAGACATGGAGCCGCTGGGCCAGCTCCTGCTGGGCGGGAAGCCCTCCGCTTGCATCCTCTTCCTTGAGTAGAAAGAGAATCCTGGGCTGCCCCACGTCCTGAAGTCCCTCCGCCGTCAAGGCCGCCTGGATGGCGTTGTGCTTGGCCCGGTTGAGCTGGAACAGCAGCGAGATATGGTGCGCCGGCTCCGGGACACAAAAGGACATGGATCTCACCTCCGTACCAATAAAGTTTGCCTGCTAATTGTCAGCATGCTTAGTAATTTTACTGAAACCGGACGCGACTGTCAATAGCCGATCAGAAGCGTTTACAGACTGGTCACAAAAGGAAAACTTGCTAGAACGAATGTTTGCATTCTTCGTCAGTGTGTGCTATACTGATTTATATCCATCCCATACTGGAGGGACCGCAGATGAAAGAACTGACCCCGAAGCAGCAGCGGATTTACGACTATATTCTGGATTTCACCGAAGAGAACGGCTATCCCCCCTCTGTCCGGGAGATCGCCGCCGCCGTCGGCCTCAAGAGCCCCTCCACCGTCCACTTTCACCTCAAGGCGTTGGAGGAGGCCGGCGTCATCAACCGGGGCTCCGGCAAGACCCGGGCCATCACCGCCGCCGAGGGCGGGCCGGTGAGCCGGGTGAACCAGGTGCCGCTGGTGGGCAATGTGGCCGCCGGCAGCCCTATTTTGGCTGAGGAGTGCATAGAGGACTACCTCACCTTTGACACCGGCGGCCTCTCGGGAGAGCATTTCGCCCTCCGGGTCCGGGGCGAGAGCATGCTCAAGGCGGGCATTCTGCCGGGCGACTACGTCATTGTCCATCAGCAGGAGAACGCCCATAACGGCGAGATCGTCATAGCCCTCATCGGAGACGAGGCCACCTGCAAGCGGCTGGACCGGCGCAGCGGCCACACCTGGCTGCTGCCGGAAAACGACGACTACTCCCCCATCGACGGCGCCGAGGCCACCATTCTGGGCAAGGTAGTGGCGGTGGTGCGGCGCTATTGAGGGAAATGCACCTCAAAAAGTTCTATAAAAAATTTTGAAAAAGTTGTTGACAAATAAGCCCTCCTGTGCTACTATATAGGCACAGAGAAGAACAGGCAACTGACTTCTCAAAAGGTGGAAAAAAGGCTCCCGCTGGAGGCAGTTACAGACACAAGCGTTCCCGTAAGTACACACTTCCTAAAGTGAACTCCAGACGGACGGCACCAACGGCGTATTCCGCTTCAAAAGGGCGCCCTGATACAGAGGGCTGCTCTCCGAAGAAACCGCACAAGGACAATCCCGCAGGACAAAGCAGAACGAGACGAGACGATTTCAGCGGGAGCCGATTCCACGAGCCCGGCGGCCGTGCAGCCGGGCAGCTGCCAGAGATTCTATTTCCCCATTCGTGGCTGCGTGAATAGATGTTTCCCGGCAAATCATTATAAGGAGGTTCTCTCAAAAATGCTTGACTTCAAGAGGGACCGGAAATGACCTGTATCCCGTTGCGCAGAGGATACAGGTCATTTCCATGTTTCGGGATGCTGTGGGCGGAGGCCGTAGGGCTTCCGGCCAAATTTTTTGCCCAATTTCGAACTTTCTCTTGACCTTCCCCCTTGTGAAAGGTGTAGAGTGAGCGCATCAAGAAAAGGAGTTGAGCGTTATGAAACCCTTGAAGCTGTACTTTCTGATCTCCTTCGGTCTGGCCTGGGTGCTGATGGCCGCCGGCATGGCCCTGGCCCAGGTGAACCCCCTCTTCTATCAGGGTCTGGTGGCGCTGGCCATGTTCGCCCCCATGCTGGCGGTGCTGGCCTGCTGCCGGGGCCTGGGAACCGCAAAAACCGGCATCGGCTGGAAGCCCCGGTTCCGGGGCAATCTGGGCCGGTACGCCCTGGCTCTGCTGGGGCCCGCCGTGCTGACCCTGGCGGGAGCCGCCCTGTACTTCCTCCTCTATCCCGGCCAGCTTGACCCCGGCATGTCCGTCCTGGCGGCGCAGATGGGGCTGGAGACGGTGCCCCCGGTCATGATGGTGGGACAGGTGGTCCTCTGCGTCACCCTCTATCCCTTCATCAATATGATCTTCGCCCTGGGCGAGGAGGTGGGTTGGCGGGGCTATCTCACCCCCCAGCTCCAGGCCCGGCTGGGCCGCCGGGGCGGGCTGCTGGCCTCCGGCGTGATCTGGGGCGTGTGGCACTGGCCGCTGATCCTGCTGGCCGGCTATGAGTACGGCGTGGGCTATCCCGGGGCCCCCTTCACCGGCGCCCTGGCCATGTGCCTGTTCACCACCGCCATCGGCATCCTGCTCTCCTGGCTCTATGAGAAGACAGGGAGCATCTGGGCGCCCGCCCTGGGCCACGGCGCCCTCAACGCCATCGCGGCCCTGCCCCTCTACTATCTGGCGGACGGCGGCGCCTCCGGTTATCTGCTGGGGCCCACTCTGGCAGGCGTGATCTCAGTGCTGCCTGCCCTGGCAGTGGCACTGGGCACCCTGCGGACGCCGAACACACAGAAAACCAACGCATAAACAACAAGCAAGCGATGGAGCTGCCCTTTCGGGCCTCCATCGCCTGTTTTTGGATTGCATTACAGAGAAAGGCTGTGATAGACCTCCCCCTCCAGCGTCTTCCATTGGAACAGTCCGTCCTCCCAGGTCATATAGCCCCGGGCACTCCCCTCTTTGGGAATGGACACTGAGCCGGGATTGAGGCAGAGATTGTCCGTCCCGCAGGGCGACCAGTCCGGGACATGGGTGTGGCCCTGGAGCAGGAGATCCCCGGGCCGGAGGGGCGGGAGCTGGCCCTTGTGAAACCGGTGGCCGTGGGTGGCGTAGACCGCCCGCTCCCCCAGATAGAGCAGGCAATAGTCCGCCAGAATGGGGAAGTCCAGCACCATCTGATCCACCTCAGTGTCGCAGTTGCCCCGGACGCAGAGCAGCTGCGCTCTTCTGGAGTTGAGCTGGGCAATGACCTCCTTGGGAGCGTAGCCCTGGGGCAGGTCGTTCCGGGGGCCGTGGTAGAGCAGATCCCCCAGGAGCAGCAGCCGCCCTGCCCCCTCCCGGTCAAAGGCCTCCAGCAATCTGCCGCAGTACAGGGCGGAGCCGTGAATATCTGACGCGATCATCAGTTTCATGATACCTTTCCCTCCAGACATCAGCCTGTATTTTCTCCGTGGTGCCGTCTTTCGTGTAAGCTGTCCGGTGAAATGCAAAAACAAAACGCCTGAGCCGTGCACTCAGACGCCTTGTTCTGCAAAAGTGCTCCATGCATTCCGGCAACGCTCTTGCGAGGCCAGCAGAGAGAACTTTTACTGCCCTATAGTTTAGCGCGCTGCTCTGGATTTTTCAAGAGATTTCGTCGAAAAAGGCCTTTGCATCTTTACAAAAAATTCACAAAGCTGGCGGGAGGCCTTTTGACAGCTTCCACAAATCTGACCACTTCCCTGAAAATCCGACACATTTCCGATGCGGTTCGCTCCCCCGTTTCTCGGAAGCGGTCCCCATTCCGATCCGGCTCCGGCTGAACCGTCCCATTTCCGCGCATACTGAGCCCACAGGAGAAATTGGCCCAGATCGGAGAAAATCCCGGCAAATCATAGGAAAAACACCCAGATTTGAAAATTTATGCTTTACAGCCGCAGGAAAATATGATACAGTAATCCAGCATATGATTATGCGCCCGCAGGCCTGGTTTCAGGGGCAAACGCACTGCCGTATTTCACCAGCCTGAGACTCAGCTTGCCGGGAAATATTATGAAAGGTGGAACAGAACATGATCCGCAAAGAAGAAAAGACTGCCGTTATTGAGGCAAACCGCACCCACGAGACCGACACCGGCTCCCCCGAGGTTCAGATTGCCATCCTGACCGCCCGCATCACCGAGCTGACCGAGCACCTGAAGGTTCACAAGAAGGACAATCACTCCCGCCGCGGCCTGCTCAAGATGGTCGGTAAGCGCCGCCGTCTGCTGGACTATCTGGCCAAGAAGGACATCGAGCGCTATCGTGCCGTCATCGCCAAGCTGGGTATCCGGAAGTAAGTATCTTCGGAAGGGCGGCGTCCTCGGGCGCTGCCCTTTCTCCCGTTCCTCAGGAGCGGGGTGGAGCAGAGGGAGTACCCCTCTTTTAGCAGTTGAATCTGGGGCCGAGTCTTGCTGGGCCATGGATTCAAGTGCTAAAAAGAGACCCTCTGTTCCTCCAAAATTGATTTGAAAAAGGAGGACAAACCATGTCTACCATCATTACGCATCGCCAGTTCCCCAACTACAAGTGCTACGAGATGGATCTGTGCGGCCGCCCCCTCAAGCTGGAGGTGGGCAAGGTGGCCGAGCTGGCCAACGCCGCCGTCGTCGTCAGCTATGGCGAGACCACCGTTCTGGTGACCGCCACCGCCGCCTCCCGTCCCCGGGACGGCGTGGACTTCTTCCCTCTGTCCGTGGACTTTGAGGAGAAGCTGTACGCTGTCGGCCGCATCCCCGGCTCCTTTATGCGCCGGGAGGGCCGGCCCAGCCTGCCCGCCGTGCTGGCCAGCCGCTGCATTGACCGGCCCATCCGCCCCCTGTTCCCCTATGACTTCCGCAACGATGTGGCTGTCTGCTGCACCGTGCTGTCTGTGGATCGGGACTGCTCCCCCGAGGTGGCTGCCACCATCGGCACCTCTGCCGCCCTGGCCATCTCCGACATCCCCTGGAACGGCCCCATCGGCTGCCTGAGCGTGGGCTATGTGGACGGCAAGATCGTCTTCAATCCCACCCAGGAGCAGAGCCACAAGAGCCAGATGGCTACCACCGTGGTGGCCACCGGCAAGAAGATCGTCATGATCGAGGCCGGCGCCAACCAGATCCCCGACGAGATCATGTTCGAGGGCATCTGCAAGGCCTTTGACGAGATCCAGAAGCAGATCAAGCTGATCAACCAGATGGTGGAGGAGATCGGCAAGCCCAAGTTCGACTATCCCCACGCCGACTTCAACCAGGAGCTCTTCGACAAGATCGTGGAGGCCACCATGGACGAGGCCAAGGCCGCCATGGACACCGACGACAAGAACGTCCGCGAGGCC
>CAMELY010000073.1 GCA_945926565.1 uncultured Clostridia bacterium
CTGGGCAGGAGATGATGGCGTTCCGGAGCATGTCCTGAGCCAGTTCTCCGCCCTCATGGAGGAGACGGGAAAGCGAGATCATTTTCTCGTCCGGGGGAAGGATTATTTCCGCACCCTGCTGCAGGCCCTGGGCCCCTCCGCCCGGCTCTACCTGGCCTCTCTCGACGGGGAGGCGATTGCCGGGACGATTGCCATCCAGTATGGGGACAAGACCTGGTATCTCTACGGCGCCTCCTCCAACCGGCACCGGGACGCCATGCCCAACTACCTGCTCCAGTGGGAGATGATCCGCTGGGCAGTCTCCGGCGGCTGCCGGGTCTATGACTTCCGTGGGGTCTCCGGAGACACCAGTCCCGAGAATCCCCTCTACGGGCTCTACCGGTTCAAAAAGGGGTTCGGCGGGGACTTCACCGCCTTTTGCGGGGAGTACATCCGGGTCTACCGGCCCATGGCTTATCAGCTGCTCCGGCTGGGGCTGTGGGGGAACCGAAAGTGGCGGACGCTGCTGCGGGGGCGGAGAGAAGCATAGCCGCAGGCAGCGAAAGAAACAAATCCGCCCTTCCTAAGCCTCAGACGAGGTTTTGGAAGGGCGGATTTCTCCCGTCCGTCAAAAGAGCTTCTCTCCGCAGCCGGGGCAATAGGTGGTTGTGAATAATCCATTCGTGGGAAGCCTGTGACCGCAGGAAGGACAGCGCCAGAAGATTCCCACCATGAGAAGGGTCAAAATCATGATACCAAAGCCAATAAAAAACAGCGGCATCCAAAGCGGACTGAGCACCATCAGCAGCACGGTAAGGGCCATGCCCACGCAAAAGGCAAAGGGCACATCTTTATAGGACACAGCAGCTTTCCTCCCTCTCCCATTTGAAAAATCCGTCCCGGACCGCAGACGCAATCCGGGACAGTGTTTTGTGTTTCAGCCGAAAAGTTATGCCAGATCCTTAATGGAGGGAGCGAAAGCGGCGTACTTCTCCACCTTGGCGGCGCAGGCGGCCTCGTCGGGGTCATTGCAGAGGATATAGACCTTGATCTTGGGCTCGGTGCCGGAGGGGCGGATGATAAAGGTGGTGCCGTCGGCCAGGTCGTACTCCACCACGTTGGAGTTCTTCAGCTCCATCTCGGAGACGGCGCCGGTGGCCAGCTCGGTGGCAGTGCCGGTCTGATAGTCCTTGGCCACCAGCACGGGGGTGCCGGCCACCTCGGTCTTGGGCTCGGCGTGGAGCTTCTTCATGATCTCCGCCATCTTGGTCATGCCGTCCAGGCCAGGCATTACCAGGTTGAGGGTCTTCTCACGGTAGAAGCCGTACTTCTGATAGCACTCCTGAAGGGCGTTGAACAGGGTCTTGCCCTGAGAGGCGTAGTAGGCGGCCATCTCCACAATGGAGACCACGGCGGTGACGGCGTCCTTATCCCGGACATAGTCGCCCAGCATGTAGCCGTAGGACTCCTCGAAGGAGAAGATGACATTGCCCTCTCCGGACTTCTCCAGCTTGTCCTTCTTCTCGGCCAGGAACTTGAAGCCGGTGAAGGTCTTGGCAAAGCCCAGGCCGTTGACCTCAGCCACCTTGCCCGCCATGGGGGTGGAGACGATGGTGGTCAGGGCATAGGGATGCTCGGGCATCAGGCCGGTGCGCTTGCGGGCGCCGATCAGGTAGTCCAGCAGAATGACGCCGGTCTGGTTGCCGGTGAAGACCTCATACTCGCCCTGGGCGTTGCGGACCATGATGCCCACGCGGTCGGCGTCGGGGTCAGAACCCACGATCAGGTCGCAGTTGTTGGCCTTGGCCAGATCGACGGCCAGGTAGAAGCCCTCGGGGTTCTCCGGGTTGGGGGACTTGACGGTGGGGAAATCGCCGTCGATGACCATCTGCTCGGGGACGCAGATGACGTTCTTCATGCCCATCCGCTTCAGGGCCTCGGGAATCAGCTTGTAGCCGGTGCCGTGGAAGGGGGTGTAGACGATGGAGAAGCTGTCGGCCACCTTGGCCACCGCCTCGCGGTCGATGACCTGCTCCAGCACCTTGCCCAGGAACAGCTCGTCGGTCTCGCTGCCCAGGATGGTGACCAGGCCCTGGGCCTTGGCCTCGTCCAGATCCATGGTCTTGACGTCGTCGAAAATGTCCAGCTCCTTCATCTTGGCGGCCACGGTGTCGGCGTGGACGGGGGGCAGCTGGGCGCCGTCAGACCAGTAGACCTTGTAGCCGTTGTACTCCTTGGGGTTGTGGGAGGCGGTGACATTGATGCCGGCGATGCAGTTATACTGGCGGACAGCGAAGGACAGTTCGGGAGTGGGACGAAGAGACTCATACAGCTTGACCTTGATGCCGTTGGCGGCCATGACACTGGCGGCCTGCTCGGCGAACTCCTGAGAGTGGTTGCGGCAGTCACAGGCGACGGCCACGCCCCGCTCCATAGCCTCGGGGCCCTCGGCCTTGATGACCTCGGCAAAGGCCTGGGTGGCGTGACCCACCACATGGCGGTTCATATGGTGCAGACCCACGCACATGGTGCCGCGCAGTCCGGCGGTGCCGAATTCCAGGGGGCCGAAGAAGCGGCTCTCGATCTCTTTCTCGTCGCCGCTGATAGATTGCAGCTCCGCCTTCTCCTCCGCGGACAGGGCGGGGCTGTTGAGCCATTTTTCATAGGTTTCTTTATAAGACATTGTGAAATGCACCTCCACAGGATTTGGATGATAGTGCTATTATACCAGCACCTCCCTCCATTTGTCTAGTACAGATTGCCAAAAGTCTTGTTTCGTTTTGAAAAGAAAAAACACCGCCAGAGAAGACCAGGTTCTCCGGCGGCGCAGATAATGCACTATTTATGGTAGCGGGTGCCCGCGTTGATCTGAAATCCCCGGTAAATCTGCTCCAGCACCATGATCCGGGCCAGATGATGGGGAAAGGTCATGGGGGACATGGACAGGCGGAACACCCCCTGCTCCTTCACCCTGGGATGCAGGCCGAAGGAGCCTCCGATGACAAAGGTGAGGGCGCTCTGCCCCTGCACCGCCCAGCGCTCCATACGGGCGGCCAGCTGGGGGCTGGTGAGCTGCTCCCCCTCCACGCACAGGGGAATCAGGGCGGAGCCCTTTGGGACCTTATCCAGAATCAGCCCCGCCTCCCGCTCCAGGGCCTGGTCGATCTGGGCCTGGGAGGGCCGCTCCGGCAGCCGGGTCTCGGGCAGCTCGATCAGATTCAGCTTACAAAAGGCGGAGAGCCGCTTTTTGTACTCTGCCGCCGCCGCAAGATAGAACTTCTCCTTCAGCTTTCCCACACAGATCAGGGTGACAGTCAGCATAGTCACTCCCCTCCCGGCCGCAAAATTTTATCGAACAAACGATTGACGAACAGTTGTTTCATGTGCTATCATAGTGCCAGCAAATGGAACGTGTGTTTTATACGCAGTAGGCCTGACTCAGCTCGTCCCGGGGGGCTACATAGAGCTGTACGCCCCCGCAGCCGGCGGACTCCAGCATGTGGGAAACGGTCTCCTTCGCCCGCTGGGGGGTGTTGTTCTCCTGGCTGAGATGGGCCAGCACCAGCGTGGAGGCTCCGGATCGGGCCAGCCGGACGGACAGCTCCCCGCAGGCCTCATTGGACAGGTGCCCGTACTTGCCCAGCACCCGCTCCTGCAGGTAATAGGGATAGGGGCCGGTGCGCAGCCAGTCCACGTCGTGGTTGGCCTCCACCAGCGCCAGATCCACCTGAGTCAGAGCGTCGGAGACGGTGGGGGCCAGGTAGCCAAGGTCGGTGACCACCGCCGCCCGCTTCCCTCCGGCGGAAAAGAGATAGCCCACGCTGCCCGGGGCGTCGTGGGGGGTGGCGAAGGACTGGGCGGAGATCTCCCCCAGCTGCACCGGTTCTCCAGGGATCAGACTATGTAGGGTATCTCCCTCGGCCAGTGACGGCACCCGCCGGGCCAGGTCGGCACAAGTCTCCCCGGAGGCGTAGATGGGGACGGGCCAGCGCTTGCACAGCACGTTGAGGCCGCAAATATGGTCCGCGTGGGTGTGGGTCACCAGCAGTCCGTCCAGATCCCCGGGGGTCAGTCCCAGCGTGCCCAGGCGGGTGGTAATTTTTCGACAGGAAATGCCCGCGTCCACCAGCAGATGGCTCTCACCGTAGGAGAGCAGCACGCAGTTGCCGGAGGAGCCGCTGGCCAGTGTGTACATCTGTAGCTGCAATCTGAATCCTCGCCTTTCTACCGTCAGGGCAGTTTGACAGAAAGCAGCGGCGGCAGGTCTGCCTCTGCCGCCGCTGAAAGAGATGAACGTTGTTCCGGGTCAGGCTCAGCCCGCCTGATTCTCCCGGCCGGAATCCTCATCGGCATATTCCACCAGCCGGATGTCAGCGCCCAAGCCCTGGAGCTTCTCCACCAGCTTCTCATAGCCCCGCTCAATATAGTGGATGCGGGTGATCTCGGTGGTTCCCTGAGCGGCCAGTCCGGCCACCACCATGGCGGCGCCGGCCCGGAGGTCGCAGGCCCGGAGGGGCGCACCGGTCAGCTTTTCCACACCCTGGATGACGGCAATCTTGCCATCCACCTGGATGTTGGCCCCCATCCGGCGAAACTCAGACACATAGCGGTAGCGGTTCTCCCAGATGCCCTCGTTGACCACGCTGGTACCCTGGGCGATGCAGAGGCAGGCGGCGATCTGAGGCTGCATATCGGTGGGAAAGCCGGGATAGGGCATGGTCTTGATGTTGACCCGCTTGAGGGGGCCGCTGCGGGAGACCCGGACGGAATCCCCCAGCTCCTCCACCCGGACGCCCATCTCCACCAGCTTGGCGGTGATGCAGTCCAGATGCTTGGGGATGACGTTTTTGATCAGCACCTCTCCCCCGGCAGCGGTGACGGCGGCCATATAGGTGCCCGCCTCAATCTGGTCGGGGATGATGGAATAGGTGCCGCCGTGGAGGGCCTTGACCCCCCGGATGCGGATGACGTCGGTGCCTGCGCCCATGATGTCGCCGCCCATGGAGTTGAGGAAGTTGGCCAGATCCACAATGTGGGGCTCCTTGGCCGCGTTTTCAATGATGGTGAGGCCCTCTGCCCGGACGGCGGCCAGCATGGCGTTCATGGTGGCGCCCACAGAGGCCTGATCCATATAGATGGCGGTGCCCTTCAGACCCTCCTCGGGGGCAGTGGCGTGGACATAGCCCCCCAGCACCTCCACCTGGGCTCCCAGGGCCTGGAAGCTCTTGATATGCAGGTCAATGGGGCGGGTGCCCAGATCACAGCCGCCGGGCATGGAGACGACTGCCCGGCCAAACCGGCCCAGCAGAGCGCCGATCAGATAATAGGAGGCCCGCATCTTGCGGGACAGCTCGTCCGGCACCTGGAAGCTTTTGATATGGCGGCAGTCGATCTGTACGGTATGCTTGTTCAACAGGCGCACATCGGCGCCCAGCTCCTGGAGAATGCGGAGAATCAGGGTGACGTCGCTGATCTGGGGGATGTTTTCAATCCGGCAGACCCCTTCCACCAGCAGGGCGGCGGGGATAATCGCCACGGCGGCGTTTTTCGCGCCGCTGATTTCGACCGAACCATGGAGAGGCTTGCTGCCATTGATGACGTATTTTTGCAAAGGAGGCACCTTCTTTGTCCAGTTTCCCGCCGCAAATCCGGCGGAGGAATGTAAGAAACCGGGAGAGACTGCATGACCGATACAGAGGTATCAGGAGTCCCGTCACCGGGGAAACGCAGACTGATGTCTTTGAAAACGCCTATAGTATAACACTGGTTTACAATAAAATCAAAGGCAAATTGAAAAAAACGCCGTCCTTCCACGACCTGCACGAGAAAAAATTCAATTTTTTCAAGTCAAAACCGAACGAATTATTACAAAGTTGTAAGATTTGTAACACTTTTATGAATTTCCGTCAAAAGTGAGAAAATTTTCCGGCTTTCCCCGGCATTCCGGCGATTCTTCCCGTCTGAGCTCTTGACAGCCATGCTATAATAAAAGAACTGAATCTTCAGAATCCGACGGCGGGAGGTGGGAAAAGATGGCAATCCAAAAGGGCGTCAAGACGGTTGCAAATAATAAAAAGGCCTTTCACGACTATTTTATTGAGGATCGCATTGAGGCCGGCATTGAGCTGTGCGGCACCGAGGTGAAAAGCATCCGGGCCGGCAAGGTCAACCTGAAGGACTCCTTCTGCCAGGTGAAAAACGGCGAAATGATGGTCTATGCCATGCACATCTCCCCCTACGAGAAGGGCAACATCTTCAACCGGGATCCCATGCGGGACCGGCGGCTGCTGCTGCACAAGCGGGAGATTCTGCGGCTGCAGGCCAAGGTGCAGCAGGACGGCTACGCCCTGGTTCCCCTGTCCCTGTACTTCAAGGACTCCAAGGTGAAGCTGGAGCTGGGGCTTGCCAAGGGCAAAAAGCTCTACGACAAGCGGGCCTCCGCCGCCGAGCGCTCCGCCAAGCGGGACATGGATCGCACCATGAAGTCCTACGGGCGGGGATAACCCGGCAGCGCTCCCCTTCCGGCGTTTTTCTGAATCAAAAGACACAACAAGGAGGTTCTTCCTATGGCACAAAATCCCCAGGTCACCATCGAGATGGTGGGTGGCGGCAAGATGGTGGCTGAGCTCTACCCTGAGGTGGCCCCCAACACGGTGAACAATTTTCTGGCTCTGGCCGGCTCCGGCTTCTATGACGGCCTGATTTTCCACCGGGTGATTCCCGGCTTTATGATCCAGGGCGGCGACCCCATGGGCGCAGGCTACGGCGGCCCCGGCTACAGCATCAAGGGCGAGTTCGCCTCCAACGGCTTTGCCAACTCCCTGGCCCACGACCGGGGCGTGCTGTCCATGGCCCGGGCCATGCATCCCGACTCCGCCGGCAGCCAGTTCTTCATCATGGTGGCCGATGCGC
>CAMELY010000074.1 GCA_945926565.1 uncultured Clostridia bacterium
CGGCGGGCCTGGTTACCGGCGGAAAAACGAATTTTACATGGTTTTTCCTGAAATCCATTGAAATCATGTAAAAAATACGGTATCCTGTGAAGAGAGCATGAAAGAGGAGATGACTGGCATGAATCCCCTTCCCCCCGACGCCGACAAGCGGGGCTATCTGCTGGAGGATTTCCGGCTCTTTCACCTGAAGGAGAGCCGGGCTCAGCGGTTTTCCTATCACTACCACGAGTTTGACAAGGTGGTGGTCTTTCTCTCCGGACAGGTGACCTACACGGTGGAGGGCAAGGCCTATTTTCTCTCTCCAGGTGATCTGCTGCTGGTACCCCATCACCATATCCATCAGCCGGATATCGGCGGCGCCACCTATGAGCGGTATATCCTCTGGCTGGCTCCGGAATTTCTGGGTGCCAACGGTTTGGAGCCCTGCTTTGTGCGGGCGGCCCAGTCCGGCTTTCACCTGATCCGGCCGGGGGAGGAGCGCACCCGGCTGCTGCTGGAAAAGCTGGATGAGCTGGAACAGGCAATGTCGGACGAGGGAGCCTTTGGCCACGACCTGCTGGCCAAGACCTGCTGTCTTCAGTTTCTCATCGGCCTGAACCGGGGCAGCCAGGGCAATCTGGCGGCGGAGGACCGGCAGGTCTACCGGTCTGATCCCAAGATTGAGGAGATTCTGGGGTATATCAACGACAATCTGGCCCGGACCATGACGGTGCAGAATCTGGCAGAGCGGTTTTATCTCTCCCCCTCCTGGCTGATGCACCGGTTCAAGGAGGTGACGGGATGCACCGTCCACCAATATATCCTGCAAAAGCGGCTGATTCTGGCGGCCTCCCTGATCCGAAACGGCGCGCCGGTGCTCAAGGCCGCTGTCCAGAGCGGTTTCTCCGACTACTCCACCTTCCTGCGGGCCTTTCGCAGCGCCTACCACTGCTCTCCCCGGGACTTCCACTGAGAGAGAAAGATTCCTTCCAAAACTTTTTGACCTGATTTCCTGTAAAGCCCCTCATCCTGACAGAAAGACAGGGGAAGGAGAACGGTTCGGCATTATGTGAACTGATTGTGAATATTCTCCCTTTGCACAGTTTTGCAGGGGATGTGCAAAACCCTGTGGACAATGTGCAAAAGTGCGTTTCCCGTGGAAAAGTAAAAAAGAGCGCGCACTTTTCCGACAGGGGCTGTGAATGCATATTCATCCCCGGTTGCAGAGCCATAATTTTTGTGGAAAAGCGAGGGCCTCCGCGTCGGCGGAGGCCCGTTTGTTCGGCTGTGTACTTTTTTCGATGGTTAGTTTTGGCTTTCCAGCCGGTGGGCGATGACCTGTGCCACCTTGATGCCGGAGGCGCCTGCCTGGGCCAGACCACGGGTGGTGCCGGCGCCGTCGCCGATGGCGAAGAAGCCGGGCATGGGGGTCTCCAGCTCATGGGAGAGCTGAATGCGGCTGGAGTAGAATTTGACCTCGGCGCCGTAGAGCAGGGTGTCGTAGTTGGCGGTGCCCGGTGCAAGCTTGTCCAGGGCGTAAATCATTTCGATGATGTCGTCCAGCTGGCGCTTGGGCAGGGCCAGGGACAGGTCGCCGGGGACGGCGGCCTTGAGGGTGGGGTGGACGAAGGACTTGGTCATCCGGTGGCTGTTGGTGCGCCGGCCCCCCACCAGGTCGCCGAAGCGCTGGACCAGGACGCCGCCGGCCAGCATATTGCTCAGAGAGGCGATGTGCTTGCCGTAGCGGTAGGGCTCGTTGAAGGGCTCAGTGAACCGGTTGGAGACCAGCAGGGCGAAGTTGGTGTTCTCGCTCTGGAGGCTGGGGTCGGAGTAGGAGTGGCCGTTGACCGTGTTGATGCCCTCCACATTTTCCGCCACCACATGGCCGTAGGGGTTCATGCAGAAGGTGCGGACCTGGTCGCCGTACTGCTTGGTGCGGTAGACCAGCTTGGACTCGTAGACCACGTCGGTGATGTGCTGGAACACCTTGGCGGGCAGCTCCACCCGGACGCCGATGTCCACCTGGTTGTTGATCAGGGGGATGCCCAGGCCCTTGCACTGACTGGCGAACCACTCGGCGCCGGAGCGGCCGGGGGCGGCGATCAGGTAGGTGCAGTCAAAGTCCTCCTTGCCGGTGCAGAGACGATAGCCGCCGTCGGGCAGGACTTCGATCTTCTCCACGGCGGTGTGGAAGTGGAACTCCACCCGCTCCTTCAGGTACTCATAGATGTTGGCGAGAATGCGCAGGTTGTTCTCGGTGCCCAGGTGCTTGCACTGGGCCTGGAGCAGATGCAGGTCATATTTCAGCGCCTCCCGCTCCAGGGCAATGGCCTCCGGGGTGAAGGTGGAGTAGACCTTCTCGGTGGCGCCGAAGTGGACGTTCACCGAGTCCACATAGTGGATCAGCCGCATGACTTCCTTGCTGTCCATATAGTCGGTGAGCCAGCCGCCGAACTGGGTGGTGAAGTTAAATTTGCCGTCGGAGAAGGCGCCTGCCCCTCCGAAGCCGCACATAGTGCCGCAGGTCTTGCACTGAATGCAGTGATCCACCTTGCCCTGGACAATGGGGCAGGTGCGGGAGTAGATGTCCGCTCCCTGCTCCAGTACGATCACCTTCAGGTTGGGGCAGCGGCGGGTCAGCTCGTAGCTGGCAAAGACGCCCGCTTCGCCGCAGCCGATGATGACGACATCTGCTCGATTGCTCATAGTTGCTGTTCCTCCTCTGAATTTTGGCCGGGCTGGATTTTGCCCGGCAAACAGCGGGCCGGAAAATGGGTCCGACCGGCTTTTTTCGTTCTGTCTGGCGTATATGGACGCTCCTGCGCCGAAAAAACGGCGGCATTTGGACGGGGCGTCCATCGGTCAATCTTATTATATCTGATTTTGCCGGCGGATGGTATCCTTTTCCCCTGGTTTATGCTAAAATATTTTTGATAAAGCTGTCATTCTGACAGGAAAGGGGATGGCTTCCCATGTTTCCACAGAGCCGGGAGGAATTGAGCTATTATTACGGCAGAGTGAGCCTGGCCCTCATCGCCTATACTGCCCTGGTGCAGGTCATGACCTCGCTTTGCTATCTGCCCTACTATCTGGGAGATTATGAACTGTTTTACAGTGATTGGTATTACTATCTCATCGACCCCATGGTATTTTATCCGGCGGGGCTGCTGGTTTTCGGGCTGATGCTGCGGCGATTTCCCACCCCGAAGCTGGTCAAGGCCGGGCCGCCGGAGCCCCGGCAGATCTGCTCCGGCCTGGCGGTGGCGCTGGGTCTGCTCTACGCCTCCAGCGATCTCACCGATCTGCTGCTCTCCGGAACCGAGACGGTGGACTACGCCAACGAGGCAGTGGCGGAGGAGCCAATCCTGTTCGCCCTGCTGTGTACCGTCCTCATCGCCCCCATCTGCGAGGAATACATCTTCCGCCGGCTGCTGCTGGACCGGCTGCTGTTTCTGGGGGACTGGTCATCCATTGTCATATCCTCCCTGTTTTTCGGCCTGTTTCACACCAATCTGTATCAGTTCCTGTACGCCTTCGCGGTGGGCCTGGTGCTGGGCTATGTGCGGATGATGACCGGGAGTATGCGGTGGAATATTCTGCTGCATATGTTCATCAACCTCTTCTGCGGGGTGCTGATCAGCTATCTCCCCGATGAGGAGTGGATCTATTCTCTGCTGGGCGTGGCGGTGATCGGCTGCATCTGCTACAGCGCGGCCTACCTGCTCCGGGAGAAGCCCTGGCGCAATTTCTATCCCGGCCCCACCCGATTTTCCGGCGGGGAGAAGCGGCGGGCCTGCCTGACCAACGTCACCTTCTGGCTTTGCGTGCTCATCCACCTGGGGCTGTCGGTCTACTATATCTGTATTTGAATGAAAGGGCAGCCCCGGCATTGCGGAGGCTGCCCTTTGCGGTATTTTGGATAGAATAGAATTACTGGAGATACACCTTGAGCCGGTCGATATTGTCCCGCTCCTTCTGGATGGTCTGCCGGGCCAGGTCGATGGCGGGATTTTTCGCCTGCTGGGCGAACTGGGCCTCGGTCTGACTCTGGGCGGGGTTGTCCTGGCTGTCCCCGTAGCTGTTGAGCACCCCGGTGAGGGAGAGAATGCCCATATTGCTCCCCTGGATCATCAGCTTGGCCAGGTAGGAGGTCTCCTGATTACACAGGGTCTTGCCCTGCACCCCCAGCCAGAGCATGGCCTGCTGCTGACCGGTCAGCTCCTGGGGGCAGTGGCCCAGCTCCTTCAGGGCCTGCTCCGCCGCCTGGCCGGTGGACTCATACTGCTGATACTGGGCCTTCAGGTCGGAGCGAAAGCCGGCGTTTTTTACCTTGGGCAGCAGCAGCCGGATGGACTCAGTCCCCATGGCCGCTCCCTGGTAGATCTCCTGGAGCAGTGCGCACTCATTGGAAAATTCCATGGAATTGTCCTCCTTCTCGTTTTTTCCCTTCTATTCTGCGCCGGCTGTTGCAATTCATGCGGGATTCGGTTATGCTGTAAGCTGAAAAATCTGGATGAAAAAAGAGGTAATTCGCCATGAATCAAATTTGGCTGGAAGTGAGCATTGACACGGTGTCCGGCTGCCTGGAGGATCTGGCCGCCTATCTCACCGCCCGGGGGATTGTGGGCCTGGTGATCGAGGACGAGAACGACCTGGAGCAGTTTGAGGACGAGCGCCGGGCCGAGTGGTCGGATGTGGACGAGGAGCTGAAAAATGCCCTGCGGGGCGTCTCCCGGGTGAAATTCTACGTCACCGACGACGAGGACGGGCATGTCCGTCTGGAGGACGTCAGGAGCGGCCTGGAGGCCTTCCGGGGCCGGGTGGGCAAGGAGGCGGGGACGCTGGCCGTCTCCACCAAAGCCCTCCAGGAGGAGGACTGGGCCCACAACTGGCAGAAATACTATCAGCCCTTCCCGGTGGGAGAAAAGCTCTATGTGGTGCCCGAGTGGATGCGGGGCCAGGCGGTTCCAGAGGGGAGGATCCCCCTCTATCTGAATCCCGGCCTTATCTTCGGCACCGGCTCCCACGGCACCACCCGGCTCTGCCTGGAGGGGGTGGAGCGATACGCCAGGCCGGGAGACCGGGTGCTGGATCTGGGCACTGGCAGCGGCATTCTGGCTATAGCCGCCCTGCTGCTGGGGGCGGAGTCTGCCTTGGGCTGCGACATCGACCCCAAGGCGGGCCGGGTGGCGGCGGAGAACGCCGGATTCAACGGCATCAGCGACGCCTTCCGGGTGGAGACCGGCAATGTCATCGGAGACGAAAAGCTCCGGGAGCGGCTGGCGGGACAGTATGAGCTGGTGCTGGCCAATATCATCGCCGACGTCATTATCCCTCTCATCCCCTATGTGAAGGATTTTCTGACGCCCGGGGGCGTCTTCCTCACCTCCGGCATTATTGAGCACCGGGCGGAGGATGTGGCCGCAGCCCTGACCGAACACGGCTATCAGATTCTGGAGCGCCGGGAGCGGGAGGGCTGGGTGTTTTACGCCGCCCGCTTAGCCCAGTAAGATTTTCACACCCAGCCCCAGAAGCACCAGCCCGGCGGCAATTCCGGCGGGACGGCTCCAGTGTTGGCCGATTCGCTGACCCAGCAATCCGCCCGCCAGAGAGAGGCAGAAGGTCACCAGCCCGATGAGCAGGGCGGAGGGGGCCAGGGCCTGACCCAGATAGGCCAAGGAGAGGCCGGCGGCCAGGGCGTCCAGACTGGTGGCCAGGGCCAGGACGGCCATGGGGCCGGGCCGGAGATCGTAGCGGGGACAGGCTTCTCCCCGGGAAGGAGCGATTCCCTCCCAGATCATTTTTATGCCCAGATAGGCCAGCAGACCGAAGGCCAGGAGGCTCCCCAGCCGCCACAGGCGCTGGCTGAGCAGGCCGCCGAAGAGGCCGCCGATCCAGGTCATGCCGGTCTGAAAGCCTCCGAACCAGAGACCGATCACCATTCCATCCCGGAGCCGCAGGCCCCGGGCGTTGATTCCGCAGCAGACGGCTGCCGCCGCGGCATCCATGGAAAGGCTCACAGCCAGCAGAAAGACCGAGAACAACCCCTCACCCCCTTGGCCGACAGTCTATGCGCCAAGGCGGCAGTTCATACCGGGAGGAAACGATGAAGCCCAGCAGAGAGCAGCAGGAGCGGTATATGCGAGAGGCCCTGGCCCTGGCCAGAGCCGCCCAGGAGACGGGAGACGTGCCTGTGGGCTGTGTAATCGTCCGGGGGGAGGAGATTGTCGGCCGGGGCCAAAACCGGCGTGAGGCGGCCTCAGACGCCACAGCACACGCCGAGCTGGAGGCCATCCGGATGGCCTCCCAGGCTCTGGGCCGGTGGAACCTCTCCGACTGCGCCCTCTATGTGACCCTGGAGCCCTGCCCCATGTGCGCAGGCGCCATCTGGAATGCCCGGATTCCCTTTGTCTGCTTCGGGGCGCCTGACCCAAGGGCTGGCTGCTGCGGGTCGGTGCTCCACCTGGGGCTGGAGGGCTTTGTCCCGGAGCCGGAGATCTGGGGCGGGCTGCTGGAGGAGGAGTCTCTGGCGCTGCTGCGGGACTTTTTCCGGGGTCTTCGAAAAAAAGAGGACAGTTAATTCTTTTGTAACAACTTCTCCCGTATTTTTGTAACATCCCTCTGGTATTCTATCCCCAGCAAGAGATAGCAGCTTCTTTTCATTCTATCCTCCATTCTTTAGAGACGGCGGCTCCCCCCAAGCCGCCGTCTCCCTTTTGTTTTTCAAAAAATATTGATTTCATCTTTTGGTAACATTTTCTCACTAACTTTTGTAATAACTCTCTGGTATCTTTATACCTGCAAGCAGAAATCATTTTTCATTTCATTTTTCTCCTCCTTTCATTTTGATACCGGCGGCCTGAAGAGGCCGCCGGTACAATTTTTGGGAAAAACGCG
>CAMELY010000075.1 GCA_945926565.1 uncultured Clostridia bacterium
CCAAGGACGACATGGATTGGCTGCCCCTGCTGCTGGACCGGGTGGAGAGCACCTATCAGGGGGAGAAAAACCACCCCTCCATCCTGATCTGGTCCTGTGGCAACGAGTCCTATGGCGGCAGGGTGATCTGGGAGCTGAGCCAGCGGTTCCGGGCCCTGGATCCCACCCGGCTGGTGCACTACGAGGGCATCTTCCACGACCGGAGCTATCCGGACACCTCGGACATGGAGAGCCAGATGTACACCTCCGCCCAGGGCATCCGGGACTTCCTGGCCGCCCATCCGGAAAAGCCCTTCCTGTGCTGTGAGTACAGCCACGCCATGGGCAACTCCTGCGGGGGCATGCACAAATATACCCAGCTCACCCAGGAGGAGCCCCGGTATCAGGGCGGCTTCATCTGGGACTGGATTGACCAGACGATTCGGGTGCGGGACCGGTTCGGTCGGGAGACCCTGGCCTACGGCGGGGACTTTGACGAGCGGCCCACCGACGGCAACTTCAGCGGCGACGGCCTCTGCTTTGGGGACGGTACCGAGACCCCTAAGCTCCAGGAGGTCAAGTACAACTACCAGGGCATCCGGATTGCGCTGGACCAGGAGAACGCCCGGATCCGGAACAACAACCTCTTCACCGACACCGGCGCCTATGAGGCCCGGCTGACCCTGGCCCGGAATGGGCGGGAGCTCTGGCGCACCGGCCTTGCCATCTCGGTGCCGCCGGAGACGGAAAAAACGATGCCGCTGCCTTTGCCCCGGTTTCAGGAACCCGGCGAGTATGCGGCAACCCTCTCCTTCCATCTGAAGGAGGACGCCCCCTGGGCGGCCCGGGGCCATGAGGTGGCCTTCGGGCAGACCGTCTGGACGGTTGCGGGGGAGAAAGAGCGGCCCCGGTGTTCGCCCCTCACTGTGATTCCCGGGGGCTTCCACCTGGGGGTGCGGGGCGACCGGTTCTCCCTGCTGTTCCGGCTGACGGACGGGGCGCTGATCTCCTACCGGTACGGGGGAGAGGAGCTGCTGAAAGAGCCGCTGCGGCCCAACTTCTGGCGGGCGCCCACTGACAACGACCTGGGCTGGCAGATGCCGGCCCGGCTGGGCCAGTGGAAGCTGGCCTCTCAGTACGGCCGGGGGCTCAGCCAGATGGAATCGGACGGCTGGCGGATGGAGCGTGGCGACCTGATCTTTTCTACCCGCTGGGAGCTGCCCACCCACCCGGCGGCGGAGTGCGGCGTCACCTACACCGTCCACCCCTGGGGCGAGGTGGAGGTGGCCCTGGACTGGCCGGGCGCGGAGGGCATGTCCCTGCTGCCCGAGCTGGGCATGCTGCTTCAGACGGACGCCCGCTATGACCGGCTCACCTGGTACGGCAACGGCCCCGATGAGTGCTACTGGGATCGGGATCGGGGTGCCCGGCTGGGGATCTGGGAGAGCACGGTACAGGCCCAGCTCACCCCCTATCCCCGCCCCCAGGAGTGCGGCAGCCACACCGGCGTCCGATGGCTCCGGGTCACCGACCGCCGGGGCCGGGGACTGGAGCTGCGGGGAGATGGCATGGAGTGCTCCGCCCTGCCCTACACCCCCTTCCAGCTGGAGGAGGCCGCCCACCACTATGAGCTGCCCCCCGTCTGCCGCACCGTCCTCCGGCCCGCCCTGGCCCGGATGGGGGTGGGAGGCGACAACAGCTGGGGCGCACTGCCTCTGGAGGAGTACCGTCTGGACAGCAGTATCCCACGGCGGTTTGTCTTCTCCTTCACCGGCGTGTGAGCCAATTGAGAGCGCAACTTTGCGCAACTATTGGAGCGAACAAGAGCCGGTGTTGTGAAAAACTGACAAAAACAGAGGAGAAATCTCTCGCAAAATGCAGGTTGCACCGGGCTGTCAGCGGTGATATGATAGGCT
This sequence comes from uncultured Clostridia bacterium, assembly GCA_945926565.1. Classification (GTDB taxonomy): domain Bacteria; phylum Bacillota; class Clostridia; order Oscillospirales; family Oscillospiraceae; genus Onthomonas. Next base: position 1,896 of record CAMELY010000075.1, read on the forward strand.
CGAACAAAGAAAATGCGCAACTGATTTTCACAATGAAACCAGCTGCGGAATGATCAGAAAGAGGTGCGTCCCATGTCTACCATCAAGCAGATCAAGGAGAAAATGCTGACCCAGGACTGCCGCCGGGCTCTGTCCCGGGTGTACTGTAAGCCGGAGGATGAGCTGGGCGAGGTGTGCTGCCGCCTGGAGGAGATTCTGGAGGGCTTCCGGAAGACCTTTGCGCCGGGGGAGGAGACCCAGGTGTTCCTCTGCACCGCCGCCGGCCGCACCGAGGTGGGCGGCAACCACACCGACCACCAGCGGGGCAAGGTGCTGGCCGCCAGCGTGGATCTGGACGCCGTGGCCTGTGTGGCCCCCAACGACCTGGGCGTGGCCCGGCTCTATTCCGAGGGCTACGGCATGGCCCAGGTGGAGGTGGGCAAGCTGGAAAAGGTGGCCGCCGAGGAGAACACCACCCTCTCCCTCATCCGGGGCATTTTGGCCCGGGCGGCCCAGTTGGGCTATGCCGTCTCCGGCTTTGACGCCTATCTCCGCTCCGACGTGCCCGGCGGCTCCGGCCTGTCCTCCTCCGCCTGCTATGAGGTGCTGGTGGGCGTGATGGTAAATCACCTCTTCTGCCGAGACGAGCTGTCTCTGGCCCAGATCGCCATGATGGGCCAGTACGCCGAGAACGTCTACTTCGGCAAGCCCTCCGGCCTGATGGATCAGATGGCCTGCGCCCTGGGGGGCATCGTGGCCATCGACTTTGCGGATGAAAAAAATCCTGTCTATCGCCAGGTACACTTTGACTTTGCCGAGGCGGGTCATGTCCTGTGCATCGTGGACACCGGGGCCGACCACGCCGACCTGACCGCCGACTACGGCGCCATCCCCCAGGAGATGAAGGCGGTGGCCGGGCTCATGGGCAAGGAGGTGCTCAGCCAGGTGCGGCCGGAGGACTTCTACGCCGAGCTGCCCCGGCTGCGGGAGCGGCTGGGGGACCGGGCGGTGCTCCGGGCCATCCACTACTTCTCCGACGTGGAGCGGGTGGAGCGGCAGGTGCAGGCCCTGGAGAAGGGGGACTTCGACGCCTTCCTGAAGCTGGTCACCCAGTCCGGCCAGTCCTCCTACATGTATCTGCAGAATATCGCCACCTATCGGGACCCCAAGGAGCAGCCGGTGGCGGTGGCGCTGGCCATGGCCCAGCATCTGTTGGGGGGCAGAGGTGCCTTCCGTGTCCACGGCGGCGGCTTTGCCGGCACCATCCAGGCCTTTGTGCCGGTGGATCTGCTGGAGCAGTTCCGCACCGGAATGGACGCCCTGCTGGGCCAGGGGGCCTGCCAGGTGCTGACCATCCGCCCGGTGGGCGGCGCCGTCCTGATGGATTGATCGAGAGGAGGAAGTACGATGGAGCTTGCGATTTCTCAGCTGATCGAATACGCCGTCCGCAAGAGCTGGATGGAAGAAGGGGACCGGATCTGGGCCTCCAACCTGCTGCTGGAAGCCCTGGGTATGGAGGGCTTCCAGGGCCTGGTGCCCGTGGAGGGAGAGCTGCCCCCCATCCAGGAGATTCTGGACGTCCTCAACCGGTACGCCTTTGAGCACGGGGTGATCCAGGGTGACACCCCCTCCTTTACCGACCTGTTTGACACCAAACTGATGGGTCTGCTCACCCCCCGGCCCTCCGAAGTGGCCAGGACCTTCTGGGCCAAGTACGACAGCGACCCCAAGGAGGCCACCGACTGGTACTATGCCTTCTCCGGGGACACCAACTACATCCGCCGGGATCGGATTGCCAAGGACGTGAAGTGGCTGGCGGAGACGGAGTACGGCACCCTGGACATCACCATCAACCTCTCCAAGCCGGAGAAGGATCCCCGGGCCATCGCCGCCGCCGGCAAGGCGGTGTCGGTGAAGTACCCCAAGTGCCTGCTCTGCGCGGAGAACGAGGGCTACGCCGGCCGGCTGGATCACCCCGCCCGGCAGAATCACCGGATTATCCCCCTGGAGCTGGCGGGACAGGACTACTGCCTCCAGTATTCCCCCTACGTCTACTACAACGAGCACTGCATCGTCTTCAATAAGCTCCACATCCCTATGGCCATCGACCGCAAGTGCTTTGACCACCTGCTGGAGTTTGTCACCGTCTTCCCCCACTACTTCATCGGCTCCAACGCCGACCTGCCCATCGTGGGGGGCAGCGTCCTGAGCCACGACCACTATCAGGGCGGCAACTACACCTTCGCCATGGCCAAGGCCCCGGTGGAGACGGAGATCACCATCCCCGGCTATGAAGATCTGACCGCCGGCATCGTCAAGTGGCCCATGTCGGTGATCCGCCTCCGCGGGGCGGACAAGGCACGGATTGCCGACTGCTCGGAGCACATCCTGGAGGTCTGGCGGGGCTATTCCGCCCCGGCGGCAGACATTCTGGCCCAGACCGACGCCCCCCACAACACCATTACCCCCATCTGCCGGAGACGGGGAGGGGACTACGAGATGGATCTGGTGCTGCGCAACAACCGCACCACTGAGGAGTATCCTCTGGGCATCTTCCACCCTCATCAGGAGAAGCACCACATCAAGAAGGAAAACATCGGCCTGATTGAGGTCATGGGTCTGGCGGTGCTGCCCGCCCGGCTGAAGGAGGAACTGGCCCTGCTGGAGGACTGCATCCTGAACGGCAAGGATCTGGAGGCCAGCCCCAAGACCGCCTCTCACGCCCCCTGGGTGCGGGACACGGTGCTGGCAGGCCATCCCGAGCTGAACGGGGACAACTGTGCCGACATCCTCCGGCTGGAGGTGGGCAAGGTGTTCGCCGGCGTCCTGGAGGACGCGGGCGTCTATAAGCACACCCCGGAGGGCAAGGCGGCCTTCCTGCGGTTTGTGGACGCCCTGTAACGAAATGAATAGCGCCGGCATTGCCGAAAGAAGGCGATGCCGGCGCTGTGCTGTTTTCCGGGTATTATACGATATAATCGGCACTGCCGGAGCGGTACTTGCCGTAATCCACACGGATCAGCGGCTCCCCAACCACACAGTCCGGATTGTGGTAAGCCATGTGGCCGGCCCAACCCACAGAGTTGATGGTCCAGTCGTGGTGCAGGGTATAAATGTCATCCGTCCGGCCCTGAGTGGGCATTGTGCCGTCGGGGAAGGTGAAACCCTCCTCTTCCGCATGCCGCAGGAAAAGCTGGCGGATGTTGTTGCTGGCCAGATAGACATAGACCCGGCCTTCCAGGTTTAACAAATTGCTGACAGTACGCATGATTGCGCCCTCCTAAAAAATTTTTGCCTATCCGGAGCGCGAAAAAAACACCCATCGTTTCCGACAGGTGTCAAAATCAGAGCCAGCCACCTATCGAACAAGCATTAGCACCTTGCCTCCCGGCAGGTTGCTGTGCGGTCAACGAGCTTGTCTCTCGCGCACTCTTTATAGGTTATGTTTATTTTACCATCTCAGGGGAGTTTTGTCAATTGAAACCGGGAACCGGCAAGTGCTTTTCGCACCTGCCGGTTCGCAGCGTTTGGTCTAAAGTATTTATTTGACGTAATAGACGTAGTTCTCCTTCCGAGGCGCCGCTTGGGGCAGAGGGCCGTCGGCATAGCCCAGGACGCAGTGTCCGATGCCCTCGTAGTCGCCCTCGATGCCCAGGGCGCGGAGGATCTCCTTGCCCTCTTCGGACTCAAATTCCTCCCTGGCCCGGTGAATCCAGCAGCTGCCCAGGCCGAAATGGTGGGCGGCCAGCATCAGATTGCCCATGACCAGACTGCCGTCATAGACGTGGGTGGGACGGCTCTTGTCTGCCAGCACCACCAGTACCACGGGGGCGCCGTAGAAGGGGTCTGCGTCCCCGGCGCCCATGATCTGGGCGTTCATCCGGGAGAGCCGGTCTCTCAGCTCCCGGTTGGTCACCGCCAGGATGATGGGGGACTGCTTACCCATGCCGGTGGCGGCGTAGGTGCCCGCCTCCACAATCTGCTCCAGAATCTCCTGGGGCACCATGTCCGGCTTGTATTTGCGGACGCTGCGGCGGGTGAGCATTTCATTCATCAGATCAGACATAGGAACTTCTCCTGCCTTTCAGAGAAAAATCGGCCTTCAGCCATTTGTTTCTATCCGCAGTGTAGCACGAAGGGGCGGAGATTGCAAGGGCGGGAAAAAGGCAGAACAAAACCCGGTAAGACACTGGCACACTGTGCTGTCTTACCGGGTTTTTCGAATGCCTGGGGCGGCTTCCAAAGGGAAGCAAAAGCGGCTATTCTGTTTTTGTCTCATCTGCAAGTAACCATCCAATGTTCAGATTCTGTTCTCCGGCGTCACTCTGATGCCGGGGCCAGTGGGATGAGAGGGCCGATCAGCTGTGATACTCCATGTCGAAGCTCACATAGAACTCACTCAATCTCTCGCTGGACTGCTGTCTTGTTGTCTTCATACGGTTCACCTCCTGACTTCCAGCGGACTAAGATGGGTCGGGTCAAGCCGGAGTCGGTTTAGCTGTGGGGTTCGGAGCGGAAGCTGTCGTAATACTCCTGGAGCAGCTCGCTGATTTTTTCCATGGCCTTCATGGAAGAGACCTCCTTTCTGCTGTGATCAAGGATGGAAGGGAAACGGGATTAGCTGCGGGGCTCGGTGTGGAAGCTGTCGTAATATTCCTGAAGCAGTTCGCTGAGCTTTTCCATGGTCTTCATAATGATGATCTCCTTTCTGAGAGAAGTGGTGGATGAGCGGGAAGCGGGTTAGCTGCGGGGCTCGGTGTGGAAGCTGTCGTAATATTCCTGAAGCAGCTCGCTGAGCTTTTCGATGGTCCTCATTTGAGGTTCCTCCTTTGAGATGAGCTTGCTTGCAAGCTCTTTCTTCTGTCTGACATAATCATAGCACCTTGACGGCAACTCGTGCAATACCTAC
>CAMELY010000076.1 GCA_945926565.1 uncultured Clostridia bacterium
GTTTCAAAACAAGACCTGGAGAAAGAGGAGAGGAACAATGCCGCCGAAGCCCAAGTTCACAAAAGAGGAGATCACCGCCGCCGCTCTGGAGCTGGTCAGCGAGCAGGGGATGGAGGCGCTGACCGCCCGGAATCTTGGTATGCGCCTTGGCAGCTCCGCCCGCCCTATTTTCACGGTGTTTCGCAGCATGGAGGAGGTCCAGCAGGAGGTCAGGGTGGCCGCCATGAGGCGGTTTGAGGCATTTATATCCGGCGGGAGGGACGATGTCCCCATCTTCAAGCGCTTTGGCATCCAGATGGTTCGCTTCGCCGTGGAGGAGCCCAAGCTGTATCAGCTCCTTTTTATGACCGAAAATGAGGTGGCCCGTAGTATTGACGACGTGTTCGATTCCCTGGGCGACACCGCCCGGCTGTCTCTGGAGCTGATTCAGGCGGAGTACCGGCTGGATGGGGAGCAGGCGCGGATTCTGTTCCGGCAGATCTGGATCTATACCTTCGGCATCGGGGCTCTCTGCGCCGCCAAGGTGTGCCATTTCAGCGAGGAGGAGATCTCCCGGATGCTGAGCCAGGCCTTTGCCGGGACGCTGCTGCTGGTGAAATCCGGCGGCAGCCTGTCCGACTGAGGGAAATCCCGTATTGCCCCGCTTTAAAGGAGGAGAAGACATGAAACCGAATGCCATTGTATATACCTCGAACACCGGCTACACCGCCGAATACGCCTATCTGCTGGGGGGCAAAACCGGCCTGCCGGTCTATGCTCTGGCGGAAGCCGCCGGACAGCTGTCGGAGGGCAGCAGCGTACTCTACCTGGGCTGGCTGATGGCCGGCAAGGTCCAGGGCTATCAGAAGTCGGCCAAGCGGTATCAGATTGCCGCTGTCTGCGGCGTGGGCATGGGCCCTACCGGGTCCCAAATCCAGGATCTGCGCACTGCCAACGGATTTCCCGACAGCCTGCCTGTCTTTACCCTCCAGGGCGGCTTTGATCTGGCCAGGCTGCGGGGGGTATACAAGCTGATGATGACCGTGATGAAGAAGACGGCGGGCAAGGGTCTGGCGGAAAAGGAGAACCGCACCCCGGAGGAGGACGCCATGCTGGATCTGCTGACCAACGGCGGCAGCCGGGTCAGCGAGGCAAATCTCTCTGCCGTCCTGGAGTGGCTCGCAGGGGTGTGAAGCATGGGAGACGGTCAGATTGAGCTGCTGCGGCAGCCGGAGCAAATCCTGTACGGCCTGCGCCAGCCCTCCCATGACCGGACGCAGGCCAGAGATATCCCCGCCCTGTCCCGGCGGTTTTACGCTGTCCGCGGCGGCAAGGCGGGAGATGTGCTGCCCTTCTATGTGGTATCAAGGGATTACCGGCAGAGCAGCGGGGCGTTCACGCTGTTTGTGGGCGGCACAGAAGCGTCTGACGGCCTGGAGCGGGAGGTGCTGCCCGCCGGGGTCTACGCCCGGCTGGAGGTGCGGCCGAAGCTGGGCATTCTGTGGGGGCCGGCAGTAGGGGAGGCCAAGCGCTGGTTCTATACGCAGTGGCTGCCTCAGAGCCCCTATGAGGCGGCCAACCTGGAATATGAGTTGCACACGGACAAGACAGTGGGGAAACACCCCTCCTGTCGACCTGCTGTTTGCCTTTCGGGAAAAACAGTCTCAGTAAGGAGGGAGGTCTGTACAGTGATCAGAGCGCTGAGTGAGAGAGAGCTTGCCGTCAGCCTGTTCGCGGACTTTCACAGGCATCAGCAGGTGACAAAATGCTGGCGGAAGGTGGACGGAAGCTGGACTGTCGTTGACAACCCCTTTGTGGAGGACTGGGGGGAACAGCAGTATCAATACTTGGTTGAATGCCTGAGCAATACCCTGTCCTCCGGCGGCGTGGTGTACGGCGCCTTTGAAGAGGGAATGCTGAAGGGCTTTACGTCGGTGGAGGCGGAGCCGTTTGGAAGCGAAAGGCAGTATCTGGAGCTGACGTGCATACACGTCTCCGAGGACTGCCGAGGACGGGGCATAGGCCGCAGCCTGATGGAGGCCGCAAAAGGGTGGGCCAAGGCCCACGGCGGGAAAAAGCTGTACATTTCCGCCCATTCCTCCGTGGAGAGTCAGGCCTTTTACCGGGCGATGGGATGCCGGGAGGCGGAGGAATACAGCCGGATCCATGTGGAGAAGGAGCCCTTTGACTGCCAACTGGAGCTTACCCTGTAAACAAAAAACGGCCTCTGCCGGCATAGAAAAACTGGCCCGAAACGCGTCGTTCGGGCCCGTTTTTCTGTTCTATCGTCTCTGCTCTGCCACGCAGGGCAGCTCTGCCTGCACGCTCCGCTCGCCGTCTTCGGCGGTGAGCCGCACCGGCCCGGTGTCGTCCGCCTGTACCACCGCCAGGGCCCGGCCCCAATAGGTGTCTGTCTCACTGCTCAAAAATCCGTCTGGATTGTAGGGACAGGCGTGGCCCAGGGCCAGCAGCCGGCCCCCTTCGGCCTGAACCCGGATCCGGTGCCGCTCCAACGGCTTGGTGATGCCGTTTTTGTCGGTGTAGCGGAGGTGGATAAAGGCGAGTCCTCCTGCTCTCACTTGGTCAGCCTCCGGCTCCAGCCGCAGAACCGTCTCCGCTCCGGCAGAGTGGAGCGCCGCCCGGCCGTTCTCACAGCCCTGCCCGTCGTAGGTGATCACTGAGAGGGTGCCGCTCTCATAGGCGGTGCGGAAAAGAATCCGGCAGTCTTTGCCTCGTTTTTTGCTGCCGGCCTGTCGGCCGTTGACAAACAGGGCTGCCCGGGCCGCTCTGGTGTACACCTCCACCACCGCCGGCTTGCCCTCACAGCCGGGCCAGCTCCAGGAGGAGATGGCGTTGGTCATCTTCCAGGCGGAGGGGGAGTGCCTGTCCCCGGTGTGATTTACCGGCCGCACGGCCAGTACAGGCCCCTCCTCCAGACCAAAGGCCACCCTGGTGTAGGCGGCCTCCGCCAACGGGTGTCCGGTGAGGTCAATCCGTCCGCTGCCGGCGGTGAGCCAGCCGGGGCCATGGTCAAACGAAGGGGCGTAGTCTGCGTATTCCCAGGAGCCAACGCCCACCTCACCCAAGTAGTCTATGCCTGACCAGACGAAGTCGCCCACCAGCCGGGGCTCCCGCTGGGCCAGCTGCCAGAAGGCGTAAGCGTCGGAGCAGAAGGTCTCACTGCCCAGAATCAGCCGGTCGGGGTATTTTTTCAGATCGTGGCGGTAGCGGTTGATGCCGTAGTTGTATCCGGCGATGTCCATATTGGCGAAGGCGTCCCGGGTCTTTACGTCGCAGCCGTGGAGGGTGGCCCCCAGCTTCATAAAGCCGCCCCCCAGCAGTCCGGCCATGTCGTTGAAGAACTGGCTGCCCACCGCCTTTTTCTTCCGGGGAGCGTCTCCCGCCTGCTTCCGTTTCTCAGCCCGCTCTGCCTCCTGTTTCGCCTTCTCGTCGCTGTAGACGCCGAAGCCAATGTAGCTGAGAAAATTGAAGAAGATGTTCACACCACAGGTTACCGGCCGGGTGCCGTCCAGACTGTGGAGGTAGTCGGTGAGCGCCCGTGTCAGTGCGATACCCCTGGGCTGGGCGGTCTCGCTGACCTCGTTGCCGGTGGAGTAGAGGATGACGCAGGGGTGGTTGTAGTCCTTATCCACCATCTCCCGCAGATCCTGCCGCCACCAGTCTGAAAAGTAGTTCACATAGTCGTGCTCCGTCTTGTGGATGTACCAGTGGTCGATGTACTCGTCCATGACCAGCATGCCCAGCCGGTCGCAGGCCTCCAGCAGCGCCTTGGAGCAGGGATTGTGGGCGGAGCGGATGGCGTTGTAGCCGTTTTCCTTGAGAATGCGCACCTTCCGCTCCTCCGCGTCGGGATAGCAGCAGGCGCCCAGAACGCCGTTGTCGTGGTGAATGCAGGCCCCCCGGAGAATCACCCGCTGCCCGTTGAGGGTGAGCCCCTGCGCAGCGTCCCAACCCACGGTGCGGATGCCGAAGAAGGTCTCCGACTGATCTCTGGCAAAGGAGGCCCGGCAGGTGTAGCGTTTGGGATGCTCCGGACTCCAAAGGTCTGCCTCCTTCATCTGGAAGGTAAAGACGGCAGTGCCGTCTGAGATGCCGGAGAGATGGGCCAGTTCCCGGCTGCCGTCCAGCAAGGTGAGCTCCACCGGCCCCTGGCCCCGGGTGGCGACCCGAATCTCGATTTTCCGCTCTGCCGCGTCCAGGGTACGCACCCGGATGGCGTTGGGGGGCAGATACGCCCGGTCTCCCAGCCAGAGCCACACCGGCCGGTAGAGACCCGCCCCGGAGTACCAGCGGCTGTTAGGCTGGTCGGCGTTCCGGGCGATGATGGAGAGCTCGTTGGCTTCTCCCGGCCTCAGATAAGGGCTGAGCTCCACATAGAAGTTGGTGTAGCCGTAGGGGCGGAAGGCAGCCTGAACGCCGTTCACCCACACCTCCGCATTGTGGTAGACGCCCTCGCACTCCAGCAGGGCGGTCTTGTCCCGCCAAGCGGCGGGAACCTCCAGTGTCCGGGTGTACCGGTAGTCGTGCCCCTCAAACCAGCCGGTGTTGATGCCGCCGGCGCTCTCTGCTGTCCGGGGTTCCCCCAGCATGGCGTCGTGGGGCAGATCTATTGTCTGGGCTGCGGATTCCTCTCCCAAACGGGAAAACTGCCAGCCCCGGTTCAGGTCCAGCCGCCTCATGCTTATCTCCTCCATTCTGATTTGATGCAAAAAAAGACCTGAAACGAAATGTTTCAGGTCTTTTCAGATCCGAGTGACTAGATTCGAACTAGCGGCCTCTTGAACCCCATTCAAGCGCGATACCAAACTTCGCCACACCCGGATTTCGGGCTTGCCGTTTGCCTCTCGCAGACGGCTTGTATATAATAGCACGGCGACTTGGAAATTGCAAGGGGTATTTTCGATTTTTTTCAAAAAATTTTTCAGAGGCCTGCTGTGCTCAGGAGCAGAACCGGTGCTTGCCGATGACGGTGATCAGCGGCCGGCTCCAGATCCAGGAGCTGGTGGCGGTGGAGGGATTAAAGTAGTAGATCGCCCCTCCGGTTGGGTCGCTGCCGTTGAGGGCGTCCCGGGCGGCCTGATAGGCCGAGTCCGCCACCGGCTGGTCGATCTGCCCGTCCACCATGCAGGTGAAGGCTCCCGGCTCATAGACCACACCGGCGATGGTGTTGGGGAAGGAGGGGTGGGCTACCCGGTTGAGAATGACTGCGCCCACCGCCACCTGGCCGCTGTAGGGCTCGCCCCGGGCCTCCGCCGAGATCACCTTGGCCAGCAGGGCCACGTCTCCGCTGCCGGTCTGACTGCCGCCGCCGGAGGAGGCCTGCTGCTCCATACCCAGCGCCTTCAGCGTGGCATTGCCGCAGACCCCGTCGGCGGTGAGACCGTTGGTGCGCTGGAACTTTTTTACTGCCGCCGCGGTGGCGCTGCCGTAGACCCCGTCCACCGTCCCGCTGTAGTAGCCCCAGCGCTTGAGCTTGTCCTGAATTGTCGTCACCGCCTGCCCGGAGGAACCCTGGCGGTAAGTGGCGGCGTAAGCGGTGTGCAGCCCCGCGGCCGTGACGGTCAGCAGGGCGAAAACCAGAAACAGGGCGGTCAGACCCTGCCGTTTCGATCGTTTCATCTCAAATCCACCTTTCAAAGAGGTGACCTTAGTGTGAGAGCAGACAGAGGGCTTTATGTGAGGGAAAAGATGGCAGCGTGGGGGAGGAGGGAGTTTACCCCCTCCTCCCGTCACATGCAGCGGGCGGGTTTTCGATACATCAGTTCATCGAAAACCAGGATCAGAGTCCCATGCTGTCCGCAATGTGCTCAGCCACCTGGCTGGCCGCCCGGATCGCCTTGCTGGCGGCGGATTTCTTGTGGAAGCGGCTCTGAGGCGCTACCGCCATGCTGAGGGCTGCCCCGACGGCGACGCCGATGCCCATGCCCCGGAGAAACTGAGTGGTGTTCATAAAATGACCTCCTTTCGTCAGCTGCTCTCTTAGTCTGCCCGGCAAGTTGAAAAAGTGCGCTGAGAAATTTCGGGAAAAAAGCCATGAAATCTCTGTATCGACAGCAGAAAAGCTGTAATTGAAGCGGTGCTGTGAAAGAGACGCACTGCCGCGGTTTTGCGTAGGAACGGGAAAAGCGGAGGAACAGAGGGAAACTGCCCGGAAAACGTTTGTGCTTCTGACGAGGGAAGGGGCATAGACTGCCTGGGGGAAGGGGAGGCGGAAGCATGAAAAAGCGGATTTTGCAGATGATTGGGACAAGGCCGGAGGCCATTAAAATGAGTCCGGTGGCGCTGGAGCTGGCTGAGAGACCGGGCCTTTCCAGCCGGGTTTGCTTTACGGGGCAGCACCGGGAGCTGCTGGAGCAGGCGGCCTCCGCATTTGGCCTGCGCCCGGACTGCAGGCTGGAGGTGATGGAGGAGGAGCAGTCGCTAGACGGTCTCACCGCCCGGCTGCTCACCCAGATAACCCAGCTGCTGCGGGAGGAGCGGCCGGATCTCCTGCTGGTGCATGGGGACACGACGACCGCCTTTGCCGCCGCCTTGGCGGCCTTCTATCTGGAGATTCCCGTGGGCCATGTGGA
>CAMELY010000077.1 GCA_945926565.1 uncultured Clostridia bacterium
TGGTCTTGTCGAAGATCTCCTTGACGTTGGACTCGCAGCCGGGGGTGGCGATGACCTCGGCGCCGATCTCATGGAGCCAGTCAAACCGCTCCTGGCTCATCTCGGCGGGCAGGATGGCCACGCCCTGGGCGCCCAGCAGCTTGGAGTTGAAGGCGCCGCCCCGGCAGTAGTTGCCGGTGGAGGGCCAGACCGCCTTGTGCTTGCTCACATCAAACTGGCCGGTGACCAGCCGGGGGGCCAGGCAGCCGAAGGAGGCGCCCACCTTGTGGCAGCCGGTGGGGAACCACTTGCCCACCATGGCCACGATCCGGCAGGGCACGCCGGTGAGGACGCTGGGCAGCTCGATGTAGTTGGGCACCGGCTGGAACAGGCCGCCGGACTCCTTGGGCTGGTTCTTCCAGGTGATGCGGAACAGGTTGAGGGGATTTACGTCCCACAGGCCCACCTGGGTCAGCTTTTCCTGGATGGGGGCGGGGATGGTCTCCGGGTGCTGCATCTGGGCGATGGTGGGGATGATGATGCCGTTTTCCCGGGCGGTGTCGATATTATGCTGGAGGGAAGCCTCGTTTTTGGTCAAATCAATCATGTCATTCAACCTCTCTTTGAATTCAGGATGAACAGGCAAAACGCCGGAAAAATCCGGTACGCCTGAGGACTCTTTCTATACTATAGCACCCGTCCGGCAGAAATGCAATCTCCTTTCTAAAAATATGTCTGGTTATCTCAAAAAATGTGTGTTTTGCAGTCCTTCGCCTCCCGAATTGCATTTCCAAACCTGAAAACGGCCTTTTGAACCCTCTGCCGTCCTTCCATTCCCGTTTACTTATTTAAAGTAGGGCAGCAGCTGTCCCGCAGGCTCAAAATTCTGTCTGCCTATCTGAAAGTTTTTTAGATTAGTACTTGCATTTTCTGTCTCATATGCTATGATAGTTCCGGCAGGTACTTCGAAAGCCGCCAGGCTTTCCCTGCCCCAGAGACAAGTCATTCGCCTCAAGAAAGATCGAGATAGAAGGAGGGCTTACACGATGGATTTCGGCAAAATTAAGGAAGCCGCTCAGGGCTATGAGCAGGCCATGACCCGGTTTCTCCGGGACCTGATCGCAATCCCCAGTGAGAGCTGTGAGGAAGAGGGCGTCATCCGCCGCTGCGCTCAGGAGATGGAAGCGCTGGGCTTTGACAAGGTGGAGATCGACCCCATGGGCAACTGCCTGGGCTGGATGGGCACCGGCAGCAAGATCATGGCCTTTGACGGCCACATCGACACCGTCGGCATCGGCAACATTGTCAACTGGACGGACGACCCCTACAAAGGCTGGGAGGACGACACCCGGATCTACGGCCGGGGCGGCTCCGACCAGGAGGGCGGCGTGGTCTCCGCCGTGTATGGCGCCAAGATCATGAAGGATCTGGGCCTCATCCCCGAGGACACCTCCATTCTGGTCACCGCCACTGTCCAGGAGGAGGACTGCGACGGCCTGTGCTGGCAGTACATCCACAACGAGCTGGGCATCACCCCCGAGTTTGTCATCTCCACCGAGCCCACCGACGGCGGCATCTACCGGGGCCACCGGGGCCGCATGGAGATCCGGGTGGACGTCCACGGTGTCTCCTGCCACGGCTCCGCTCCGGAGCGGGGGGACAACGCCATCTACAAGATGTCCGACATTCTCCAGGACGTCCGGGCGCTCAACGAAAACGGCTGCGGCCCCGAGGATGAGGTCAAGGGCCTGGTCAAGATGCTGGAGCCCGAGTTCAACCCCGACTGGGAGGACGCCCGGTTCTTGGGCCGGGGCACCATCACCGTCAGCCAGATCTTCTACACCTCCCCCTCCCGCTGCGCCGTGGCCGACTCCTGCGCCGTCTCTCTGGATCGCCGGATGACCGCCGGTGAGACCTGGGAGAGCTGCCTGGAGGAGATCCGCGCCCTGCCCAGCGTGAAAAAGTACGGCGACGACGTGAAGGTCTCCATGTACATGTACGACCGTCCCGCCTGGACCGGTCTGGTCTATCCCACCGAGTGCTACTTCCCCACCTGGATCAACAAGGAGACCGCTCCTCATGTCCAGGCCCTCTCCGACGCCCACAAGGCCCTCTACGGCGAGACCCGCCAGGGAGAGCCCGACGCCATGAGCAAGCGGCAGCGGCCTCTCATCGACAAGTGGACCTTCTCCACCAACGGCGTCTCCATCCAGGGCCGGTACGGCATCCCCTGCGTGGGCTTCGGCCCCGGCGCCGAGAGCCAGGCCCATGCCCCCAACGAGATCACCTGGAAGTCCGATCTGGTGCGCTGCGCCGCGGTGTACGCCGCCGTGCCCGGGCTGTACAAGAAGTAAACACGGTCTGCTCACATGCGGGCGAACAATGTGCGCCCCTACGAATCCATTTGTCACAAAAATGAGGAGGTCTCCCGATGGACACCGCAAAATTCAACGAACTGCTGGCCCAGCTCAAGGCGCTGGACTGCAAGGATATGTACAACAACGACTTCTTCCTGACCTGGGAGAAGACCGACGATGAGCTGAAGGCCGTCTGGACGGTGGCGGACATTCTCCGCACCCTCCGGGAGAGCAACGTCTCCACCAAGGTGTTTGACTCCGGCCTGGGCATCTCCCTCTTCCGGGACAACTCCACCCGCACCCGGTTCTCTTTCGCCTCCGCCTGCAACCTGCTGGGCCTGGAGGTTCAGGATCTGGACGAGGGCAAGAGCCAGATCGCCCACGGCGAGACCGTCCGGGAGACCGCCAATATGATCTCCTTTATGGCAGACGTCATCGGCATCCGGGACGACATGTACATCGGCAAGGGCAACGCCTATATGCACGCCGTCTCCGACGCCGTCCGGGAGGGCAACGCCGCCGGCGTGCTGGAGCAGCGGCCCACCCTGGTCAACCTCCAGTGCGACATTGACCACCCCACCCAGTGCATGGCGGATATGGCCCACATCATCCACTATTTCGGCGGCATTGAGAACCTGAAGGGCAAGAAGGTGGCCATGACCTGGGCCTACTCCCCCTCCTACGGCAAGCCCCTGTCCGTGCCCCAGGGCGTCATCGGTCTGTTTACCCGGCTGGGCATGGACGTGGTGCTGGCCCATCCCGAGGGCTATGAGGTCATGGGCGACGTGGAAGAGGTGGCCAAGGCCAACGCCGCCAAGTCCGGCGGCTCCTTCACCAAGACCCACTCCATGGCCGAGGCCTTCCAGGATGCCGACATCGTCTATCCCAAGAGCTGGGCGCCCTTCGCCGCCATGGAGAAGCGCACCAACCTCTACGGTGAGGGCGACTTTGAGGGCATCAACGCCCTGGAGCAGGAGCTGCTGGCCCAGAACGCCCAGCACAAGGACTGGACCTGCTCTGAGGAGCTGATGGCCACCACCAAGGACGGCAAGGCTCTGTATCTCCACTGCCTGCCCGCCGATATCACCGGCGTCTCCTGTGAGGCCGGTGAGGTGGACGCCTCCGTCTTTGACCGGTACCGCGACCCCCTGTACAAGCAGGCCAGCTACAAGCCCTATGTCATCGCCGCCATGATCCTGCTCTCCAAGTTTGAGGATCCCGCCGCTATTCTCCAGAAGCTGGCGGATCAGGATAAGAAGCGGAAGATGGAGCTGTAACCTGTCCCACTGACTGAGACGAAGCGGGGAGGCGTCCTTCGGCGTCTCTCCGCTCTTTTTCTTATGAGACCCCCGGAACGTGGGAGGGCGCGGAGGCCCTCCCCTACGGCAAAGTATTTCGCCTGATTGTAGGGGCGGGCCTCTGTGCCCGCCCGTCCGAAAGCCGCCGCTCAGCTGCTTTCTTCCCATTTTAACAGAGAAAAGAGGCATCCCCATGAACCGCAAACCCCGCATTGTCATCGCCCTGGGCGGCAACGCGCTGGGCAACACCCTGCCGGAGCAGATGGCGGCCGTCAAGATCACCTCCCGGGCCATCGTCGACCTGATGGACGAGGGCTATCAGGTGGTGGTCTCCCACGGCAACGGCCCCCAGGTGGGCATGATCAACAACGCCATGGCCGCCCTCAGCCGGGAAAATCCCAGCCAGCCCAACACCCCCCTCTCCGTCTGCGTGGCCATGAGTCAGGCCTACATCGGCTACGACCTGCAAAACGCCCTCCGGGAGGAGCTGTGCCGCCGCCGGGGCAAGGGGGTCAAACATGAGGACGTGGTCACCATGGTCACCCAGATTGAGGTAGATCCCAACGACCCCGCCTTCCTGCACCCCACCAAGCCCATCGGCCACTATATGACCGAGGAACAGGCCCATTTCGCGGAGCAGGTGTACGGCTATGTGATGCGGGAATTTCCCGGCAAGGGCTGGCGCCGTGTGGTCGCCTCCCCCAAACCGGGCAAGATCGTGGAGATCAACGCCATCCGCACCCTGGTGGACGCCGGTCAGGTGGTCATTGCCTGCGGCGGCGGCGGCATTCCGGTGACCAGAAGCGATTTGGGCCACCTGAAGGGGGCCTCCGCTGTCATCGACAAGGACTTCTGCTCCTGCCTGCTGGCCCGGGAGCTGGACGCCCAGGTGCTGATCATCCTCACCGCCGTGGAAAAGGTGGCTCTGCACTACGGCACGCCTCAGGAGACCTGGCTGGATGAGCTGACCCCGGAGCAGGCAGAGGAGTACATCGCCCAGGGCCACTTTGCCCCCGGCTCCATGCTGCCCAAGGTGGAGGCCGCCGTCGCCTTCGCCCAAAGCGCCCCCGGCCGCACCGCCCTCATCACCCAGCTGGAAAAGGCCCGTGAGGGCATTCTGGGTCTCACCGGCACCCGGATTCACAGCTGAGCCGGGGCTGTCAAAATCTTCTTTGTTTCTTCTGACAAAAAATTTTTATTCCCGTCTTTCTTTTTCTCTGCCGCCGAAATTTTTTCGGCGGCAGCCTTAATTGACTTTATATTTTTCCTTTGTTATAATCTCAATTGTAAGAATTACCCAAGCAGTGCAGCGAGGCATGATCCGGAACTCAATCCACATCATGCCTCGTTTTGCATCCAGCCTCCGAGAGAAAGAAGGAAGGATTATGGCGAAGTCTGCCAAAGAAGTCACCTACTCGTCTCCCTACGACATTGACGGCCGTCTGCCCCTGCACCAGGCGATTCCCCTGGGTCTGCAGCACGTCATGGCCATGTTCGTGGGCAACCTGACCCCCCTGTTGTCCATTATGGCGGTCTGCGGCATCACCGTGGAAAACTACGGCGGCCTGCGGATCTCCCTGCTCCAGAACGCCATGCTGATCGCCGGCCTGGTCACTCTGGTGCAGCTCTACCCCATCGGCCCCATCGGCTCCCGGCTGCCCGTGGTCATGGGCACCAGCTCCGGCTTTATCGGCATGAATAACTCCATTGCCGCCAGCATGATGGCCGGCGTGGCCGCGGGCACCATCACCTCCAACGTGGAGGCCGGCCTCTACGCCTACGGCGCCGTCATGGGCGCCTGCCTGATCGGCGGATTGTGGGAGGGCGTCCTGGGCTTCTTTATCAAGCCCCTGCGCAAGTTCTTCCCCCCGGTGGTCACCGGCACCGTGGTCATGGCCATTGGCCTGAGCCTGCTCAACGTGGGCATCAATTTCTTCGGCGGCGGCAACAACAACGCCGACTTCGGCTCTGTGACCAACCTGCTGCTGGGCCTGTTCGTCCTGGTGTTTATCATCTGCCTCAAGCACTTCGGCAAGGGCTTTCTCTCCCAGACCGCCATTCTGATCGGCATTATCGCCGGCTATATCGTGGCCACCATCATGGGCTTTGTCCTGCCCACCACCGGCGTCACCGCCGAGGGGGCGGAGTACACCTATTCCTGGGTGGTACAGTGGAGCAAGGTGGCTGAGGCCGACTGGTTCGCCATTCCCAAGCTGCTGCCCGTCTCCCTCCAGTTTGAAATCTCCGCCATTCTGCCCATGCTGGTCATGTTCATCGTCACCGCAGTGGAGACCATTGGCGACACCGCCGGCGTCACTGAGGGCGGCTTGGGCCGGGAGCCCTCTGACCGCGAGCTGTCCGGCTCCGTGATCTGCGACGGCATCGGCTCCTCCTTCGCCTCTCTCTTCGGCGTGCTGCCCAACACCTCCTTCTCCCAGAACGTGGGTCTGGTGGGCATCACCAAGGTGGTCAACCGGTTCGCCATCGCCTGCGGCGCCATCTTCCTGGTGCTGTGCGGCCTGTTCCCCAAGGTGGGCGCCATCGTCTCCATTATGCCCCAGAGCGTGCTGGGCGGCGCCGCCGTCATGATGTTCGCCTCCATCGTCATCTCCGGCATCAACCTGATCACCAAGGAGCCCCTCACCGGCCGCAACACCACCATTGTGGCCATTGCCCTGGGCCTGGGCTACGGCCTGGGCGCTCACAGCACCGCGTTGCAGTTCATGCCCTCCTTCATCTCCCACCTGTTCGGCGAGAGCGGCATCGTCCCCGCCTGCCTGGTGGCCGTCATTCTCAACATCGCCCTGCCCAAGGACGAGAAGAACCTGGAGCCCTGAGCTTCGCCCATCATCCCGTTCATCCTTCCTCCCCCGGCTCACTTTGGGCCGGGGGAGCCTTCGTTTTTGCCCT
>CAMELY010000078.1 GCA_945926565.1 uncultured Clostridia bacterium
TTGCGGCCCTCACGGCCGATGATACGGCCCTTCATCTCGTCATTGGGCAGGGGCACCACAGAGACGGCCACCTCGGCCACCTGGTCGGCGGCGCACCGCTGGATGGCCAGGGCGATGAGCTCCCGGGCATAGGTGTCGGCCTCGTCCTTGAACTTGGCCTTGATCTCCTTGATCTTGACGGCCTCCTCGTGGGTGACGTCGTTCTCCACCTGCTGAATCAGGTAGTTTCTGGCCTCCTCGGCAGTCAGGCCGGAGATCCGCTCCAGGGTCTCCTGCTGGCTCCGCTTCAGGTTCTCCACCTCTTCGCGGGCCCGCTCGGCGGCGGCCAGCCTGTTCTGCAGCCGCTCTTCCTTCTTTTCAATCTGCTCGGTCTTGCGGTCCAGAGCCTCTTCCTTGGCCTGGAGCCGGCGCTCCTGCTTCTGCAGCTCGGCACGCTGCTCCTTGACCTCGCGCTCATAGTCGTTGCGCTCCCGGTGAATTTCTTCCCGGGCCTCTACCAGCGCCTCGCGCTTCTTGCTCTCGGCCTCCTTGATGGCTACGTTGACAATGCGGGTGGCCTCTTCCTCCGCGGAGCCAATCTCCTTCTCCGCAACCTGTTTCCGGTACAGGAAGCCTGCCGCCGCGCCGGCAACAATGCAAACCAGACCGATCAGCACTGCGGCAAAAATCGGTATCATGATTGAAAATACACCTCCTTATTCAATTGATAGCAGCCGGAAGGGTTTCCAGTCCGGCAAAATGCAAAAAGAGACAGACGGCAGCGCCGCCGCCTGCAGGAAAGACGTTGAAAAACAGCCCTCAAAAAAGCCGTCCGAAGACGGCTTTCCGTTCTTCAAAATAATCCACTCCTATTTTACTTTGTATCTGACACAATGTCAAGATGATTCATTTGTGTGGAAAAGGTGTTTTCACTTTTGTGAACGGTGACTGAAAATTTCGCCTTACCCGCCATCCGCCGCCGGGAATCCAGGCATATTTCCCCTCCGCCGGACATAGGCTCTTGTTGCAGCTTCGGGGACATGCCCTGAGCGGCAGACAGGAGGCGGTGGCGAATGAAGTCGAGGGGAGCGGGCCGTCGGCGGGCCAGGCTGGCAGCCCTGGGGGCGGCGGTGGGCGCGCTCTGGCTGCTGGGCAGCAGGGCGGATGTGGAAACGCTCAAGGAGCAGCTGACCGCCCTGCTCAGCCGGCAGGAGCTGGCCCAGGCCCTGCTGGAGGAGTCGCTTCCCGGCGCCGCCGGGGAGCCGGAGACGCTGGAGCAGCTGATGCTGGAGCAACTCCCGCCCGCGGCAGAGGAGCAGCAGCAGGCGCCGGCGGGAGAGACAGATCCGCCGCCGGAGCCGGAACCGGCTCCCTCTCCGGAACAGGAGGAAGCCATGCCCACAGCGGGTCTGCTGGAGGCGCCGGAGGCTGAGATCTGGCCGGAGGAGACGCCGGAAGAGCCGGTGGATGAGGCGCTGTTTTCCTACCCGGTCTCCCCGGAGGATCTGGAGCTGACCAACTCCACCGGCGGCCTGGCGGTGGAGCTGGGGGACTATCTGGAGCGGGAGGTCAACCTGACCCTCTCCAAGGAGGGGCCCCAGATCCTCATTATGCACACCCACGGCACCGAGGCATACACCATGGCGGACGGAGACGACTACACCCCCTCGGACACCGCCCGCACCACCGACGAGAACTACAATATGATCCGGGTGGGAGAGGAGATCAAGTCGGTCTTTGAGGAGATGGGCCTCTCGGTGATTCACGACACCAGCCTGTACGACTACCCCAGCTATACCGGCTCCTACGCCCGGTCCCTCAAGGGGATTCAGTCCTATCTGGAGGAGTATCCCACCATCTCGGTGGTGCTGGACGTCCACCGGGACGCCCTCATCGGCGCGGACGGCACCGCCTACAAGGTCACCGACACCCTGGAGGACGGGGAGACGGTGGCCCAGGTGATGCTGGTGGTGGGCAGCAATGACGGGGGCCTGGAGCACCCCAATTGGGAGGACAATCTCACCCTGGCCGCCCACATCCAGGCGGCCATGCTGGCGCTGCACCCCGGCTTTCCCCGGCCGGTGAATCTCCGCTCCCAGCGGTTTAACCAGCATATGACCTCCGGCTCTCTGCTGGTGGAGGTGGGCACCAGCGGCAACACCCTCCAGGAGGCTTTGGCCGGGGCGAGGAAGTTCGCCCGGGCGGCGGGGAAGGTATATCTGGAGTGCATGGAGGAGTGAGGAGCTGGCTGAGACCTATCCTTTCACGCCGTAGGGGCGGGAAACCGGCCCCAAAAACAGCCGCAGCCCCTTTACAGGACTGCGGCTGTGCCATGTGATTCCGTCTCTGCTTCCGTGTGATGCTCCGGCAGCACCAGCGTGAACCGGCTCCCCACGCCCGGGCGGCTGGTGACCTCGATCCAGCCCCCGTGGCGCTGGGCGATCCAATGGGCGATGGAGAGACCCAGGCCGGTGCCGCCGGTCTGCCGGTTCCGGGACTGATCCGCCCGGTAAAACCGCCGGAACAGCTTGCCCAGCTCCTCCCGGGGGATGCCGGGGCCGTCGTCGGTGACTGCCAGCCGGGCTGTCCCTCCCTCCTGACAGAGAGAGAGCCGGATGTGCCCCCCTTCCGGGGTGTATTTCACGGCGTTGTCCACCAGAATCCGGTAGGCCTGCTTGACAAGCCGGGGATCCGCCTGCACCAGCACCATGGGCTCCAGCTGAGCGGAGATCTCCCGTCCCGTGTCCAGCAGCTGGGTCTCCCGGGCCACCTCGTCGGCCACCAGGGTGAGATCCACCTGTTCCAGATGCACTACCTGGGTGTCGTTGTCCCCCCGCACCAGAAAGAGCAGCTGCTCCACCAGCCTTGCCATGGAGTCCGACTCCTGGACGATGGCATCGATGGCCTCCTGCCGGGCGGCGGGGTTGTCCTTGCCCCAGCGGTTGAGCAGGTTGGCGTAGCCCTGGATCACCGAGATGGGGGTGCGCAGCTCATGGGAGGCGTCGGAGACAAACCGGGCCTGGGCCTGGTAGCCCTGGTCAATCCGCTCCAGCATGGCGTTGATGGCCCGGGTCAGGCCGTCCAGCTCCTGGCTGCCCTGGGGCAGGCTGACCCGGCTGCTCAGATGGGAGACGTTAATGTTGTCCAGCCGGCGGATGAGGCACTCCAGATCCTCCGGCCTCAGGTCGCTCTGGCTGAGCACGTCCGCCGTCTCTCCCATGGCCTCCAGAGGGGCCAGCAGGGAGCGGATGAGCTGGGCGTTCCGGTTCATGAAAAAGAGCAGGGTGAGAAACTCCACAATAAAGAGCAGACGCCAGACCCAGCCGCTGACCCCCACAAAGACCAGGATGAACAGATCCAGCAGCAGGAAGCAGACCAGATTCTGTAGAAACAGCTTGCTGCACACCTGGCGGATGATGCCGTCCAGCATCGCTTTCCGATTGGCCACGGGCCCACCTCCTCTTCAGCGCGTCCGGAGGATATAGCCCACGCCCCGGACGGTCTCCACCACCGAGGCGCCCAGCTTGTTCCGGAGAAAGCTGATGTAGACGTCCACGGCGTTGGTCTCGCCGGCGTAGTCGAAGCCCCAGACCTGGCTGAGCAGCTGCTCCCGGGTGAGCACCCGGTTGGGGTTTTCCAGCAGGTACTGGAGCAGGTCAAATTCCCGCCGGGTGAGATTTACCGGCTCTCCCTTCCGGGTCACCGTCCGGCTCTCCGGGTCCAGGGCCACCTCTCCCGCCGTCAGCAGATTGGGCTGGGGGGCGGCGGCAGCGGCGGTCTTGCGGAGGGTCGCCCGGATCCGGGCCAGCAGCTCCTCGATGGCAAAGGGCTTGGTGATATAGTCCTCCGCCCCCGCGTCCAGGCCGGAGACCTTGTCCATGACCGCGTCCCGGGCGGTGAGCAGCAGCACCGGGGTATATCTCTGCTCCTCCCGCCGCAGCCGGCGCAGCACCTCCATGCCGGAGAGCCGGGGCAGCATAATGTCCAGCAGCACCAGGTCGAACCGGCCGGAGAGGGCCAGCGCCAGACCGGAGGGGCCGTCGAAGGCCTTTTCCGCCTGGTAGCCCTCATAGGTCAGCTCCAGCTCCAGCATCCGGGCCAGCTTCTCCTCGTCCTCTACGATCAAAATCCGGGCCATAGCAATTACACGTCCTTGTTAAAGTTCTTTTTCACACTGGTCACCACATCGTCGGCGGTGTCGTTGATGTTCTCCATCACCTGGTTCACGTCCTCCCGGTCCAGGTCAGGCCCGGCCAGCCGGTAGCGCCAGCCCAGGAAGAAGCCCAGGATGAGCAGCACCGGCACCAGCCAGAAGGCCATGAGCAGCAGCACCAGAGCCACCCCCAGGGGCACCTGAAATTCCCGGCCGGTGCGCCGGTGGTAGGCCTCCAGCCGGTTGTCGATGAGCCACCGCTTGACCAGCTGCCCCACACGGCGGGCGTCCGATTTGAATTTCTCCTGCTGGTCCGGGCCGGCGGCGGCGCCATCCCCGGCAGGGACAGTCTCCGGGGTGGAGCCGGTGGTCTGGTCGTCCCGGGTGGAATAGGTGGAGACGCCGGAGGCGGGAATTTTGCCCGCCTGCTCCAGCCAGACCAGCGCCTCCAGCAGGTCGCCGCCGGAGGCCTCCAGCGCGGCCTTGGCGTCGGCAAAGCTGACGTCGGCAAAGTCCTTCAGCTTTCCCACCTGCTCCAATGTAATCTCAGAATTCCCCATGGAAATCTTCCTTTCGTTTTTGATGAGAACAGTATAACCCACGGGACTGAAACGGTGGTTGACGTTGGCTTAAAATTGGATTAAAAGCGTCGGGTTTCCTAAGCAACCGCGGATGAAGGCGGGAAATGCAGCCGTTTTGCGAGGATCATCCGGCAATGGATGGGCGGGGTGTCTTGACCTGTTGTAGGGGCGATTCACGAATCGCCCGCTTGGAAATGCGCTCGTCATCGGACGGGCCGTTCGTGAACGGCCCCTACGGCGGGGTGTCTTGATCTGTTGTAAGAGCGATATCGTAACCAATCCGTAGGGGCGCACATTGTGCGCCCGCCGTATCGCAAGACATTTCCGTTATTGTGTGGGTGGGTTCCAAACCTGACTGTGCGGCAAAAAGCGCTCACACCCAGAAGCCCCGAAACAGCCGGGCAAACCAGGGCCAGGCCGCCCCAACCGCGTCCCAGAAGTCCTCCAGTGCCGCCCGGGAGACGCCATCATGGGTGGAGAGGGCATAGATGCCCTCCGCCTGATCTCCCAGGGCAAAGTGGCCGGACGCAGCGGCGCCGATGGCCACGTTTTGGGCCGCGGCCGCTCCGCCCAGGGCAAAGGCCCCCACGGCGCAGCCCCCCAGAGCCAGATAGCCGACAGCCACACCGCCAACGGCCACAGTGCCCAGCGCCACGCCGCCCACCGCCAGATGCAGGGCCAGCACCAGCCCGCCCAGGCCGAACAGCCCGGCGCACAGTCCGCCGATAGCCAGCACCCCTGCGGCAAAGCCGCCCACCGCCACCACGCCGGTGGCGATGTTGCCGACGGCGATAATCCCTTTCGCCCTGCACTGCCGCAGGCCGAACCTGCCCTGGCACCTGCCCACATGGATATGAACCAGGGGCAGGCCGCCCACCGAGGCGGCGCTCTTGTACTCATAGTGCCAAGGTACCGGCGGCGCCGGGGACGCGGGCCGCTCCGGCTGACCGGGGGCCTGGCCGTCGGGTTCTTCTCCTGTGACCAGCCAGTCCAGGGAGACCTGGAACAGCCGGCTCAGGGTCACCAGGTTGTCCATATCCGGCCGGGCGGCGCCGGACTCCCACTTCTGTACTGCCTGCCGGGACAGGCCCAGCCGCTCCGCCAGCGCCTCCTGGCTCCAGCCCCGGGCGGTGCGGAGCTGCCGCAGTCTTTCCTGAAATGTCATTGTAATCTCCTCCTTTTTGATCTCAGTCTATCGGAAGGGGGGAGAAAAGGCCACCAACCAGGGTGGATTTTCTGACAACCGGCGGTTGCAGGCGGGATTTTTTCCGAAAAATGTGCCCGGTCACAGGCGGACCGGGCACATCTGGATAACAGCTTACTTCTCCGCCTTGGGCTCCTCGGAGTCCACCACGGCCTTGAGGCCCTCGGCCAGACCGGCCAGAGACTGGATCTCAGAGGGGATGATAATCTTGGTGGCCTTGCCGTCGGCGGCGGCGGCAAAGGACTCCAGCGCCTTGATCTTGATAACGGCGTCGGAGGGTGCGGCCTCGTTGAGCAGGCGGATGGCCTGAGCTGTGGCCTCCTGCACCTTGAGGACGGCCTGGGCCTTGGCCTCAGCCTCCAGCAGCTTGGCCTCCTTGGCGGCCTCCGCCCGGAGGATCACCGACTGGCGCTCGCCCTCGGCAACTAGAATCTGGCTCTGCTTCTGGCCCTCGGCCTGGAGGATCTTCTCACGGCGCTCCCGCTCGGCCTTCATCTGGCGCTCCATGGCGTCCTGAATCTCCTTGGGGGGCTGGATGGACTTGAGCTCCAC
>CAMELY010000079.1 GCA_945926565.1 uncultured Clostridia bacterium
CTGGCCAAAATGTTTGATTTTCCCCAGCACAACCCCCATCACTGCTACGACGTCTGGACCCACACCGCCCACGCGGTGGAGGCGGCCCCGCCGGAGCTGGTGCTGCGGCTGACCCTGCTCTTTCACGACTGCGGCAAGCCGGACTGCTGGAGCCGGGACGAGGCGGGCATTGACCACTTCTATCAGCACCCCAAGCGCAGCGAGGCGCTGGCGGCGGAGATGCTGGCCCGGCTGCGCTGTGACAACAGGCTCCGGGATCAGGTGCTGCTTCAGGTGCGGCATCACGACGCGCCGGTGCCCCAGAACGACCGGGCAGGCCGCCGCTTTCTGCGCATGCTGGGGGAGGAGGGGGCGTTCCAGTCCCTGGCCATCCACCGGGCGGACAACCTGGCCCAGTCTCCCAAGGAGCGAGAGGAAAAGCTGGCCCGTCTGGACGGGGCGGAGGCGCTGCTGCGCCGGCTGCTGTCGGAGCAGGCCTGCTTCGGACTGAAGGATCTGGACGTTGGCGGCAGGGATCTGCTGGCCCTGGGCTATCCCAAGGGCCCGGCCCTGGGCCGGGAACTGGAGCGGCTGCTGGAGCTGGTGATGGACGGGGCCTGTCCCAACCAGCGCCAGGCGCTGCTGGAGCAGGTGCGGCTGCCGGCAGAGGGCGAGGGCTGAATTCTTCGGTTTTTGATCTTTCCCTCTTGCCAAGCGTGGGAAAAAAGACTATGATAATAATTGAGCAAACTACTTTGCGAAACGCAGAGAACACAAAATACAAGACAGAATGCGAGGGGTTCCTATGACGAACGCAGTAAAACGGATTGGCGTGCTCACCAGCGGCGGCGACTCTCCCGGCATGAACGCGGCAGTTCGCGCGGTAGTCCGTACCGCCCTTTACCGCGGCATCGATGTGATCGGTATCCGCCGGGGCTGGAATGGCCTGATCAACGGCGATGTGATGCGCATGGACGCCAATTCCGTGGCCCATATCATCAACCGGGGCGGCACCATCCTCTATACCGCCCGGAGCGACGAGTTCCGCACTGAGGCCGGCCAGAAGAAGGCGGTGGCCACCTGCAAGCTGCTGGGCATCGACGGCATCGTGGCCATCGGCGGCGACGGCACCTTCCGGGGCTGCCTGGCCCTGTCCAAGCACGGCATCTCGGTGGTGGGCATCCCCGGCACCATCGACAACGATATCGGCTGCACCCACTACTCCATCGGCTATGACACCGCCGCCAACACCGCCATTGAGGCCATCGACCGGCTGCGGGACACCATGCAGTCCCATGAGCGCTGCTCGGTGGTGGAGGTGATGGGCCGCCGGCCGGCCACCCTGGCCCAGTATGTGGCCATTGCCACCGGTCCCCCCGCCGTTCTGGTCCCGGAGCGCCCCTGGAACTTCCAGACCGACGTGGCGGAGCGGATTCGCGCCGCCCGCCTCAACGGCCGCACCCACTTTATGATCATTGTGGCCGAGGGCGCCTTTAATGACGACGAGATTATGAAGAATCCGGGCAGCGCCGTCAAGGTGGCGGAGATGATCCGGGAGGAGCTGGGCATTGACCCCCGGGTGACTGTCCTGGGCCACATCCAGCGCGGCGGCAGCCCCAACGCCCGTGACCGTGTCACCGCCACCCGTATGGGCTACTGGGCGGTGGAGTGCCTGGCGGCAGGCAAGACCAACCGGGTGGTCTGCCACCAGGGCGGCACCATCTGCGACATGGATATGGACGAGGCCCTGGCGGTGCCCCATACCCTGAACGCCTCGGAGGACCGGGTGCTCCAGGCCATGATCGGCAGCGACCGCTGATTCCCCATATTCCCCATTTCTCTGCCGGCATCTGTGCAAACGGGTGCCGGCAGAGCTTTTCTATCTTTGGCAGAAGTTATGAACTTTCCTTTAAGACCGCCCTGGCGGCTTGACATTTGGACGCAGGAACGTTAGTATGAAAAACCAGAAAACCGGAGGGGGAGAAGCAATCCGGCCGGTTTTCCAACATTGCACTGGAATTGTACCGAATTTGACAGGCAAAAGAGGTGTTATTCATGATCAAACGCATATCCGCCCTGGCGCTGGCTCTGCTGCTGGCCCTTTCCTGTCTGACCGGCTGCGCCTCCAAGGCGGCAGAGGAGTTCTATCAGACGGCGGAGGAGATGGCGGCCACAGAGGACGCCCTGGTCAACCTGGTGATTCCCTATCACGGGGCGAACCTGCTGGTCAACGGCTTTGTCTGCCGCTCCAGCCAGACGGCAGACCTCATTTTTACCTTTGAGGGGGCCGGCAGCGGTGACGGGGTCTGGACCGAGCTGCGGGTGGACGGCAATCAGCTGTGGCTCAACGTGGCGCAGCTGGCCCAGCGCACCCTGGCCTTTGACCTGCCTGCTCTGCAGCGGTCTGATATCGAGGATTTGCAGCGTGAACAGACGGCGGACTGGGTAAGCTATAGCTGGAACGGAGACTTTTGGGCCGGAATCCCCGGCTGGGGCGAGCTGCTGAAATCCCTCTGGGAGGGCTGCAAGCCGGATCTGAACAGCCGCATCTCCGGAAAGGAGGGCAGCTATACCCTGGAACTGAACGGCAAAAACCTCCAGACCGCCGAGGGCAACCTGCTGCGCAGCCTGATTGAGAAGACAGACCGATTCCGGGAGGATTTTCTGGCCTGGGCACAGCAGCAGCCGGAGCTGGTTCGTTCCACCCAGCTGGAGATGGATCTGGCCTTTGACAGCTATTGGACGGGCTGGTCGGAGCGGCTGGAGGAGGTGGAGCGCCAGGCGGACGGCAGTCTGACCCTGACCCTCTCCAAGAGCGAGAGCAGCTATGGCCTCGCCTGGACCCGGGACGAGGGGGACGGCTGGTCGATCACCGTGACCCCCACAGGGGCTCAGTCGGTGGAGGCTCCCGAGCAGGTGATGGAATTCGGCGCCTATGCCGACTGCGTCTATTATCTGCTGACTTTTTCGAACAAATATATTGGTGACCTGCTGGGAGGGGTGGAGCTGGACCCGGAGATTGAGCAGTTTTTACAGCAGGAGTACACAGAGCAGCTGCCCGAGCCGGAGCCCATGGAAACCGGCACAGCGGTGGGCTATGATGATCTGAAGACCATCCAGTTTGTCCCCCAGGGAGGACAGGCCAGAACCGTCCCCATTCTGGGCAGCTATCGCTATAACTCGGTGGTCAGTGAGGACGGCGGCGGCGCCCGGGTTACCGACCTGACCCTGCAGGGTGAGGGCTGGTATCAGGCCCTCTACCCCGGGGATCCGGGAGGCCGGGACAGCAGTTCCTTCCTGGAGGAGAGCATCAACACCTTCTATGACGCCTACATCAACCTCTCCGGCTATCTGCTGGTCCAGGATCTGTCCCAGCAGGTCAGTTCCTCCGGCGGCGCCCTGGCCCAGGGCTTCAGCTACCGGGAGGATGACTACAGCGACCCGGTGGCTCAGGTGCTTATTGTGCTGCCCCGGGAGGGGAACGAGAGCTATACGATTCTGGATCTGGAGCTCCATCTGGCTGAGCTGAGCCAGGCGGACCGGACGGCAGTGGAGCACCTGTTTGACTATCTGGGCCTGGAGCTGCCGGTCAGTCTGGAGGCCTGAACATCGGAAAAGAAACAATGGGGATGCCGTATTGGCATCCCCAAGTTTCGGAGTTCTATTGGAATCGTTTTCAATAGTAAACCTGTTCTAATATCAGGCCCTGAGGCGGCAGCGCTCCGGCGGCGCAGGCCCGATCCCGGGCCTCCAGCACTTCGGACATGGACTCCGGCGTCCGCAGGCCCAGCCCCACCTCCACCAGCGTGCCGGCGAGAATCCGTACCATCCGGTTGAGAAAGCCGTTTCCCCGGAACCGGAGGGTGACCACCTCACCCTCACGGCGGATGGAGATGGCGTCAATCCGGCGCACCGTGGATTTTTTGTACCGGGTCAGGCCGCAGAAGGAGCGAAAATCGTGTTCCCCCTCCAGCAGCCGGGCGGCCCGCTCCATGGCGGCCAGATCCAGGGGCTGGGCCAGGGCATAGCGGTACTTCCGCCCAAAGACGTCGGGCAGAGGACTGTTCCAGATCCGGTAGGCATAGACTTTGCCCCGGGCGGAGAGCCGGGCGTGGAACCGGGGGTCGGCGGCGGTGACGGAGAGGGCGCCGATGTCCTCCGGCAGATAGCGGTTCAGGTAGGCCAGGATTTCCGGGCAGGAGAGTCCGGTCTCCAGCTGGCAGGAGACCACCTGTCCTCTGGCGTGGACGCCGGCGTCGGTGCGTCCGGAGGCCTGGAGGGTCACCGGCTGGGCGCACATCCGCTCCAGCACTGCCTGCACCTTGGCCTGAATGGTATTTGACGTATTCCCCTGGCCCTGCCAGCCCTGATAGCGGCTGCCGTCATAGGCCAGGATCAATTGATAATTCTGCATTTGGATCACCCAAGCCATTGTAACCGGAAACGGCTGCCCTGGCAAGGGGAGAGAAAGGAGATCTCGTTATGAAGATCAATGAAACCGTCTTTCGCGGCCGTCCCAAGCAGCCCCGCACCCCAGTGGAGGAGGCCATCTATGACAAGCTGGATGAGCTGAACATCAATTTCCTCCGGGTGGACCACGAGCACGCCGACACCATGGCGGACTGCCGGGAGGTGGAGCGGGTGCTGGGTACCAAAATCTGCAAAAATCTGCTGCTGACTAACCGGCAGAAGACACGGTACTATCTGCTCATGCTGCCCGGGGATAAGGTGTTTAAGACCAAGGATCTCTCCGCCCAACTGGGGGTGGCCCGGCTGTCCTTTGCGGGGCCGGAGGACATGGAGCGCCTGCTGCACACCACGCCCGGCTCGGTGAGCGCCCTGGAGCTGCTCTTTGACACCGAGCATCAGGTCACCCTGGTGATCGACAAGGAGCTGGCCGAGGACAACTGGATCAGCGGCCATCCCGGCATCAGCACCTCCACCCTCCGGCTGTTCCGGGAGGACATGATGGTCTATCTCTACTCGGTGGGACACAGCCCCGTCTATGTGGATCTGCCCAGAGAAGAAGAGAACCCGGCGGACCAGGAAGCCGCCGATTGATGAAAAGACAGCCCCGAACTGCGCTGCGGTTCAGGGCTGTTTTTCTCAGGGTTCGGAGATTTGAAAGATCTCGTCTTTCAGGTCTGTCCAAGCGTCCTCATGCTCCACATAGTATTTGGGGCAGATTTTGCCGGTCACGTCATAGTGGCGGATCACATCGTCGTAGTCCAGCCCGTATCCGTGAGCTAAGTAGCGCACCAGGGAGACCAGGGCCGCCCGGGTTTCCTCGGTGAAGGCGCCTTCGGCATCCGGGTGACAGCACTCGATGGAGATGGTATCGGCGTTCCGGTGGTTGGTGCAGTAGGATTTTTCGTCCAGAGGGATGCACTGAATGACGGTGCCATCGGTTCCGATGACGAAATGGCTGCTCACCGACTCCTCTCCGGTCTCTGCCAGAGAGGCGAAGTAGTCCCGGTTCTGCTGGGCGGTGGTGTTGGGATTGCCCACATAGTGGATGACAATGGCGCGGACCTCTTCCAGTGGGACGCCGGGCCGGGAATATTCATTGAGGGGGATCAGATCCACCGTCACGCCCTCCACATCCTCCAGGACGACCGGAATCTCTGGGTCCGCCGCCCGGGCGAGGGCCTGGGCCTGAGCCTGGGCCAGGGCGAGATCCGCCTCGTCTGAAGCTGTGGGAGAGGCTGCAGCGGACTCCGGGGCCGGCTCGGGCGGCTCTCTTTGCTCCAGGGCAGAGCAGACCAGCCAGAGGAAAAAGAGCATCAGCGCCGCCAGCGCCAGCACCAGCGCCGACGTCAGCAGCCGGGAGAAGAGACGGCGCTCCTTCCGGGGTGCGGGCGCCAAGCGAGAGGGGGATTGTCTCTGCACAAAATCACCGTCTTTGTCCGTGATACTTGAAAATCAAAATGATTTTATATTATACCACGAAATATGTCGAAAGGGAAGGAAAAAGAAGAAATCTCTCCGGCCGGCGGTGGATTCCCGAATTCCGCAGAAAAACTTTCAGAAACCCCCTATGCAAAAAGCGGAAAATGGATTAAAATATATGGAATACATGGGGTCTCCATGTGCAAAGAAAGTAGTATAGGAGAGGATCAAAACATGGATCAGCCAAAATATAAACGGGTGCTGCTGAAAATCAGCGGCGAGGCGCTGGCCGGCGGCCAGTCCCGGGGGCTGGACTTCGATGTCATCGGCCAGGTCTGCGACGTCATCAAGGAGTGCGTGGATATGGGCGTCCAGGTTGGCATCGTGGTCGGCGGCGGCAACTTCTGGAGAGGCAAGAAGGACGGCGGTGAGAAGATGGTCCGGGTTCGTGCCGACCATATGGGTATGCTGGCCACCACCATCAACTGTCTGGCCCTGGCCGACGTGCTGGAGCAGAAGGACGTGGAGGTTCGGGTGCAGACTGCCATTGAGATGAAGCAGATCGCCGAGCCCTATATCCGCTCCAAGGCCATCCGCCA
>CAMELY010000080.1 GCA_945926565.1 uncultured Clostridia bacterium
TGGGCATCGGACTGCTCTGCACCGTCCTCCCCTACTTCTTCTACACCTGGGGCCTGCAGCGGATGGAGTCCGGCCGGGCGGCCATTCTGGTGGCAGTGGAGCCGCTGGTGGGGGCGGTCATCGGCATGACCCTCTTCCACGAGAGCCGGGAGCCGGCCAAGCTGCTGGGGATCGGCCTCATTCTGGGGGCGATTCTGGTGCTCAACACCGGCGCTCACCCCAAAAAGCAGCCTGCCCAACAGGGACGCCGTTCCCTCCATCGGGCGGGATAATCCTCTGGGAAAGCCAATGCCCCATTCAGAGCCTCTGGATGGGGCTTTTGCTGTCTTATCGGCCCATGGCCTCCCGGAGATAGGGGTTGCTCTGCCGCTCCCGGGCCAGGGTGGAGACGCCGCCGTGGCCGGGACAGACCCGAAAATCCCCCTCCAGCGCTCCCAGCTTCTTTAGGGAGGCATACATGGCGGGGACGCTGCTGTTGTCAAAATCCGTCCGGCCGCAGGAGCCGGCAAAGAGGGTATCTCCGGTAAAGAGTACGTCCTCCACCTGATAGGTGAGCCCTCCCCCGGTATGGCCCGGGGTCTCCAGCACACGGATGGTCAGACTGCCCAGGGTCAGGGTGTCCCCCTCGGAGAGGAATTTTGCCTCCTCCAGCTCTCCCAGACCGTCTCCGCAGGCCGAGATGTGGAAGTTGGTGGGACAGGAGGGATAGTCCTTCTCACTGATATAGACAGGGATGGAGCCGGAGGCCGCCAGGAAATCCCGCACCCCGTCCACATGGTCAAAATGGCCGTGGGTGAGCAGAATCATCTCCGGGGTGTAGCCGTCCTGTTTCAGAAGTTCGCAGATTTTCCCGCCATTGAAGCCGGGGTCGATAACCGCGGCCTTTTTCGTCGTCTCGTCCCCCAGCAGATAGCAGTTGGTGGACACAAAGCCCACAGTGACAGATCTCAGATACATAACAGCCTCCAGAATTAAAGCTGATCGGTGTCAAACAGCAGGGTCACCGGCCCATCGTTGACCGATTCCACCTGCATATCCGCGCCAAACTCCCCGTGCTCCACAGAGAAGCCCAGAGAGCGGCAGGCCTCCATAAAGGTCTCATAGAGGGGTACCGCCAAGTCAGGCTTCGCCGCGTGGGAGAAGCCGGGCCGGCGGGACTTCAGATCAGCGTAAAGGGTAAACTGGCTCACCACCAGGAGGGAGCCCCCCACGGCAGCCAGGTTCAAATTCATCTTTCCGTTCTCGTCCTCAAATACCCGGCAGCCGCAGACCTTGTCCGCCAGGCGCCGGGCCTGGGCCTCGGTGTCATTGGGGCCTACCCCCAGCAGCACCAGAAAGCCCCGGCCAATTTGGCCGTTCACTTTCCCGTCAATGGTGACCGAGGCGGAGGTCACCCGGGTGACAACTGCGCGCATAGTGATCTCCTCCTCAGTGGCTGGCCCGCTTGACGTCGATGACGCCGGAGATGCCGTGGAGCTTGCGCATGACAGCGTGGAGCTCATCCACGTTCTTGACCATGACCAGGGCGGTAATCAGGGCGTAGCCGTCGGGCATACCTTTGGCGATGAGGGAGTCCACCCGCACCTTTGCGGCAGAGAGGGCGGCGGCCACGTCCAGGAACAGGTTCTGCCGGTCCTTGGCGGAGATATCCAGGGCGGTCTGATAGCCCTCCTGCTCGCTCTTGCCCCAGGAGACAGAGAGCCAGCGGCCCTGCTCCGCCCCCTTGCGCCGCTCCGGGCTGGCGTTGGGGCAGTCCATCCGGTGGACGGATACGCCGTAGCCCCGGGTGACAAAGCCGATGACCGGGTCGCCGGGGACGGGGGTGCAGCACTTGGCGAACTTCACCATGCAGTTGTCCAGGCCCTCGACGATGATGCCGTTCTTGGAATAGGTGATCTTCTTCTGCGGCAGGGGGGCCAGCTCCCGACTGGAGGCCACCTGCATATTGTGCACCACCGGCTCCTCCTGCTGGAGGGCTGCCATCTTGTCCTTCTCCTCCCGGCCGATGCGGATCATCTCGTCCCGGATCCGGGTCACCGCCTTGGAGCAGGTGATGCCGCCGTAGCCGATGGCGGCGTACAGGTCGTCCAGGCTGCCGTACCGGGACTTTTTCAGCACCCGGGGCAGCACGTCCTCCTGGGTGATGTCCGCGATAGAGAAGCCCGCCCGCTTCAGCTCCGACTCAAAGGCGGCCCGGCCGGTGGCGATGTTCTCGTCCCGGCGCTCCCGCTTGAACCACTGGCGGATCTTGTTCCGGGCCTCGTTGCTCTTGCAGATCTTCATCCAGTCCCGGCTGGGGCCCCGGGCGTTTTTGGAGGTCATAATCTCCACAATGTCGCCGTTATTCAGCTGGGAGTCCAGGGTGACAATCCGGCCGTTCACCTTGGCGCCCACCATACGGTTGCCCACGGCGGAGTGGATGGCGTAGGCGAAGTCAATGGGGGTGGCCCCGGCGGGCAGGTTGACCACATCGCCCTGAGGGGTAAAGACGAACACCTCGTCGGCAAACAGATCCACCTTCAGGCTCTTGACAAACTCCTCAGCGTCCGAGCTCTCCTGGCTCTCCAGCAGGCGGCGCACCCACTCATATGCCTCATCCCCCACCAGGGGCTGGCCGGAGCTGGTCTGCTGCTTATACTTCCAGTGGGCGGCAATGCCGTATTCCGCCGTCTCGTGCATCTCCCAGGTACGGATCTGCACCTCAAAGGGGATGCCCTGGCGACCGATTACCGTGGTGTGGAGGGACTGATACATGTTCGGCTTGGGGGTGGAGATATAGTCCTTAAACCGGTCAGGCACCAGGTTGAACATATTGTGGACAAAGCCCAGCACCTTGTAGCAGTCGGCCACTGAGTCCACAATGACCCGGAGGGCGTAAAGGTCGAAGATCTCGCTCATGGTCTTGTGCTTGGTGTAGATCTTCCGGTAGACCGAGTAGATGGACTTGATCCGGGAGTAGATGGTACACTTGACCCCCTCCTGGGTCAGCCGGTCCTTGATCTTCTGCTGCACCTTGAGCAGGAACTCCTGCTGATGGGATGTGACCGCAGCCAGCTCATCTTCAATCTCCTTGTAGCCCACCGGGTCCAAATATTTCAGGGACAGGTCCTCCAGCTCCCACTTGATGCGCTGCATACCTAGACGGTGAGCGATGGGGGCATAGATCTCCATAGTCTCCAGAGATTTTTCCCGCTGCTTCCGGGGGCTCTGATACTGCATGGTGCGCATATTGTGCAGCCGGTCGCACAGCTTGACCAGCACCACCCGGATGTCCTTGCTCATGGCCAGCAGCATTTTGCGCAGGTTCTCCATCTGCTTTTCTTCCATGGAGACGTACTGCACCCGGGTCAGCTTGGTAACCCCCTCCACCAGGTCGGCCACCGCCGGGCCGAACCGATTGGCGATCTCCTCGTGGGTGGCGTCAGTGTCCTCAATGCAGTCGTGGAGCAGGGCGGCAATGATGGAATCGGTGTCCAGCTTCAGGTCGGCCACAATGTCCGCCACCGCCAGGGGGTGGGTGATATAGGGCGTGCCGTCCCGGCGCAGCTGCTTGGAGTGGTGATTATCCGCATAGTGAAAGGCATCCTGGAGCCGCTGGCAGTCCGCATTGGGATTGTAGGACAGCACTTTTTCCTCCAGCGCCTGATACATTTCCAGAATAGGATCCATAGTCTCTTCCTTTCTCCCGGCCTCAATCCGCCTTGCGGCGGCGCAGGCGGATCAAAATCTCAGAGGCCTCCAGATCCACCTTTTGATCCGTCTTATGAATGGTAATCGTCAGGGTGTCCGCGCTGCGGTGCAGCTCAATCAGCCCCCGCTCATGGAATACCTCCAGGCAGACCATGGTGCGGCCCAGATCCTCCTGCCGCCCGCAGGAGCGGGCGATCTTCTGGGACAGCCGGACGGGGGACTCCCGGAGCTCTCCCTCCGGGGCGAAATGGGTCAGGTAGCGCCAGACCGCCACAAAATCCGGCCGCTCCGGGATGAGCCGGGCCAGCTCCGACCCAGTGAGGGGGGAGCCGGAGCGGTACAGGCGGTACAGCTGCTGGCTCTGGGCCGCCTGAGAGCGGCTGGCCCGGCAGTCGGCCACCTGGAACTGCACCGTCTGGACGCCCCGGAACTCGTTGATCTGCAGATGAAAGGCCACGTCAATCCGGGCCCCCACCGCCAGCTGGGCATCCTTGGGCGTGGTGGAGAAAAAAATGGCGTCAAAGGTCACGCCGCTCTTGCGCAGCTGAATCCGGGTGTGGCGTCCGCCCCCCACCCGGGTGAAGCCCACCACCGTCACCCGCTCCAGGGCAAACACCGGGGCGGGATTGC
This sequence comes from uncultured Clostridia bacterium, assembly GCA_945926565.1. Taxonomy (GTDB): domain Bacteria; phylum Bacillota; class Clostridia; order Oscillospirales; family Oscillospiraceae; genus Onthomonas. Next base: position 4,321 of record CAMELY010000080.1, read on the forward strand.
CCACGCCGTGGGGCTCCAGCAGCTCCAGGGTCTGGACATTCTCTCGGCTGAGCAGCCGGGTGTCCGGCAAGAGCACATCCACCGTCAGGGCGGTGTCCGAGGGATGGTTCTCCCGCCAGGTTCGGGCCAAACCCGCCATTTTCTGGCGAAAGGCGGGAATCTGCTCCTTGTGGATGGTGAAGCCCGCCGCCAGCTCGTGGCCGCCGAAGCTCTCCAGCAGGCCGGAGCACTGCTCCAGGGCCTGGAACAGATTGAAGTTGCCCCAGGAGCGGCAGGAGCCCTTGCCCCGGTCACCCTCCAGGCAGATCATAAAGGTGGGGGCCTGATAGTGCTCTGCCAGCCTCGAGGCCACAATGCCCACCACCCCCTGGTGCCAGCTGGGGCTGGCCAGAACGATGACGTCCCGGGCATAGGCGGGATTGCGCTCCAGGTATTCTTCGCACTGCTGGCAGATGGCCAGCTCCACCTCCTGCCGGTCCCGGTTGAGAGCGCACAGCTGCCGGGCCAGCAGCTCCGCCTGGAGGGGATCCCGGGTCAGCAGCAGCTCCACCGCCAGCTCCGGACAGCCCATCCGGCCGGAAGCATTGATGCGGGGGGCCAGGGAGAAGCTGATCGTCCCGGCAGTGAGATTTTTGTGCTCCTGCCCCGCCTCGCGGATAAGGGCGGCCAGGCCGGGCCGGCAGCGGGTGTTGAGCTGCTCCAGTCCCAGGGCCACAATGGCCCGGTTCTCCCCCCGGAGATCCATCACGTCGGCCACTGTGCCGATGGCGGCCAGGTCACTGCAGGCCCGGAGCTGACGGCTCCGCTGCTCCGGGGGCGTCATGGCCAGCACCAGCTTGAGGGCCACCCCCACCCCCGCCAGGCTGGTGAAGGGGTAGTCACAGTCGGGCCGGTGGGGGTTGACCACCGCAGCCGCCCGGGGCAGCTGCTCCTTGCACTCGTGGTGGTCGGTAATAATCACATCCATGCCCAGGGTGCGGGCGTAGTCGGTCTCCTCCACGTTGGTGATGCCGCAGTCCACCGTGACGATCAGGGTCACCCCCCGACCGGCCAGCAGGTCAATGGCCGTCCGGTTCAGGGAATAGCCCTCAGTCAGCCGGTTGGGCACATAGGGCAGCACCCGGGCCCCCCGCTCCATCAGGTAGGCGGTGAGCAGGCAGGTGGCGGTGATGCCGTCTACATCGTAGTCGCCGTAGACGCAGATCGTCTCGCCGGAGACAATGCCCTGCTCCAGGCGGGCTGCCGCCCGGTCCATATCCTTGAGCTGAAAGGGGTCATAGAGGAGAGATGTATTCGTTTTTAGAAACGCAGCCGCTTTCTCCGGCGTGTCATAGCCGCGGGCGGCCAGCACCCGGGCAGCCAGAGGCGGAATTGCCGCCGCCTCCAGGCCCTCCGCCGCCGCTTCGCTGCCGGAGAGAAAATTCCATTTATCGTATTTCATAATTCATTTGCCTCTAGGGCCGGCATTTGCTGCCGAGAAGGGATAATTTTATTTATTATAGCAAACTCCGACACCACATACAAGTAAAATGACGGTCTGAAACCGGTATTTCCCGGTTCAAACCGTCAAAAGAGACAAGGTCACAGGGCACAATTGGGGGCCGGCAGCCGGTTGATGACCACCTGACAGCCCTCCCCCGGCGAAAGCGAGAGGCCAAGCCCTCGCCGGGGCAGCGGTCAGGAAAGGCGCTCCCCGCCCGACCGGTCAAAGACCTGTACCAGCCACCGCCCTTCTCTGTCCCAGGCGACAGAATGCCGTCCGATCTCCAGGCGCAGAGCAGACTCCGCCGGGGCGGCCACACTCGCCTGCCTGCCAGCCGGCCCGGGAGAGAGCCGCCAGACCGGCTCCCGAAGCAGACAGCTCAGCAGCCCGACCCCAGCCAGAATCAGTCCCACCAGCAGCAGCCAATTGCCCCGTCTCCTCATCTCATCCGCCCCTTTCCTGCTGTTTCTGTCTATTTTACTGCAAAATGCAGTAAAATGCAATACCGCATTTTGCGGTTGATAGAATAGGGACGGGTGATGACCATGTATCCGAG
>CAMELY010000081.1 GCA_945926565.1 uncultured Clostridia bacterium
GAGTCCCAGACGGGCGGAGTGAATCTTCAGATCCCCCACCGTCAGGATTCCGCCCCGGCGGGCGCGGTGCTCCGGGTCATGGGCTCTTTGGTGCATGAGCTGTCCCTCCGCTGTGCGGCTGTTTTCTGCCCACTGCTGTTCCAGGTGGATCAGCGCCCACTGGCGCCGGCAGAAGAGAAAGTGCTGTATTCCGGACAGCTGCAGATAATCCTCCTCCTGATAGGGCATATTGCACCTCCAATCCCGCAGGAAACGGCGGCGGCTTACAGCCCGGCGATGATCTCCGGGTCCAGCCCCTCCAAGGGTTCACAGCAGATCTCATAGTCCTCCGGACAGGCGGGCAGCTCCACCCCGGGCTTCAGGGAGACCTTCACCGAGCGATGAACCCGGGCGGAGGAATACTGGCCCTCCTTGCAGTTGTGCTGCCACCAGTACAGCCTGACAACCTCCATAGAGCCGTCCGGCCGGGCAGAGGAGGCGTCATTGACAAAGAGGGTCCGCAGGCACTCCTTCACCGTCTCTGCGTCCTCCTGGGAAAAGCCGGTCTTTTCCGCCAGCTGAACGTTGATGGAGCCCTTAATCTCATACAGGCCAAAGCGGACAAAGTGCTTCATACCCATGGTATCCGAAGCGCGGCTCTCTCCTTTTTCCTTCTTTTCTCCGTTGACACTCTTGGTGATCTGGAGGGATTCAATCTCCACCGGAGACAGGCTCACCGCCTGGTGGATGGAGACCGGCCCCCGCACGCCCACAGACAGCCCCTTTGCGTCTTTAAAAGCAAATACCTGTCCAAAGGTGCGCACATCCAGCCAGGTCTCACAGGCTTTGGCGGCATAGACGTCCCGCTCCTTGATCCCCTTCATCTCAGCGGAGGCCCGCTCGCTGAGGCTGCCGAAGCCGTCGTCACACCGATCCTCGGACTGGACAAAGATTTTATGGCCCAGATCCTGCATCCGGTTGCGAATCTTCCGCTTGATGCACACATCAGAGATCTCCCCGAATCCGTTATAGTCGGTGCGGGGGCGGTTGCCGTTGAGGGGATCTCCGTTGCTGTTGGCTCTGGTCACGGAAATCAGGGCTACAAAATCAATCTTGTTCTGCAGAGTGCTCATTTTCATTCTCCTCCTCTTTGTTGTTCTTTCTGGATTGATAGAGTGCGTTGCGCTGGAGATAGTAGCCCATGAGATAGGTCTCCCCCAGAGGGTCGTTCCAGTGGGCTTCCGGCGTGCAGCTGATCTGCTCCATGATCTGGCCGATCAGGTTCCGGTAGAAGCTCCGGGATCCGGACTTTAACCGGGGGAAATAGGCCCGTTCCAGCTGTTCCTCGATGATCTTGGCCGCGTACATAGGCCGCCGGCTGAAGACCGACTGCATCCGGATGGCGTTGGGCTCCCGCGTCTCTTCCGGCCCATAGGTATCCCGCTCCGCCTTTTCCAGTACAGCCAACAGGCGTCCAAACTGGTAGCTGCGGTCAGTCTTTTCTGGGTTCAGGCTCATTTCACATTCCTCCTTGCAGACATCGTGACGATATTTCCGAATCACAGCGCAGGCTGTGGATAAGATGACTCCACGAATGGATGAGTCATAGGCCAGCGGTGTGGAGGCCCGGTCAAACAGGGCCTTTACCAGATCCAGCGGCATATGGGCCCGATCCACCCGGCAGGAGATGAGCCGCTGCATCTGCTGTCCCATGACCTTATCGCCGGTTCTCAGCCAGATCTTCCCCTTTTCCTCCAGCTGCGTGCCGAACGCGCAGTTGATGATCTGCCACAGGGGCGGGGACTGAATCTGACTTCCTTTTCCGTACCAGCAGCACCAGTCGTCCCAATCGCAGAGCCGCTGAAGGTAGTCGGAGCCCATGAGTTCATTGTAGTAGGTCAGCGCCAGCCGGCCGGTGGTGGCGGCGTCAAAGGCGGCGACGACGACGCTGGCGTTCTTGTCCGGAAGCTGGCTCTGATAGCCCTCCAGAGTGGCTTTCAGCGCCCGGCGGTACGCACTGGGCTTTGTGATGACCTGATTCCGGTTTCCAAAGGGGCCGGCGGCATGGCAGATCTGAACCCCCTGGGGAATCCAGCAGAGAAAGGTTCGCCCACCGAAAACGGCCTGAGCCCCCTGCTCCGCAGCAATCCACTGGAGGGCATTGTGGGCTTTCTGGGAAGCCAGATAACTGACCGTGGCCGCCTGGGAATCCTCGGTAAAGCGGCCCCGATAGGTAAACCCGCTCTGGTCATTGGCCGAGATCAGCTTGGCGTTTCCATTGGCTGGTATGATGCCCTTCAGGTGCTGTTTGGCAGGCAGGACATGGGCTCCGCTAATCATGCACAGCGCCTGGCTGTCCTGGGGCTGGAGGCTGACATACCAGTCCTGAAAGGCCCGGAAGAGGGATGGCTGCTGCCAGCAGCCGTTTTTCGCGCCCATGCCGTGCACCCTCCAGCGAACCAGCAGCTTCTCCTTGGTGGGTTTTCCCTCCCGATCCAGCGTAATCAGTCCTTGCTCACGCAGATCTGTGAGAATGCTGCCCCCTTTCACATAGTTGAGGATGGGCTGGAGCATCGGATGGCTGTGCCCCGACTCTGCCCAGGCAGTGAGCTGTTCCACATAGAGCCGGTGCTTTTTCTCATCACAGGGAGCCAGATAGCACAGCTGGTCACAGAGGGGATGGGCGCAGGCGCCGCTGGTCCGGCCTGCGGAGTCCTCTGTGGCGGGGATGGGAATCTTCGGCTCAGACTTGTCCACCAGCCGGGCAGAGGAGAAGGTGCCGTCCTGGTTCAGGGTGATCTCCAACTCCGCCCGGGTCAGAATGTGAGCGACCGGCGCCAGGGTCTGGTGGCCTTCCCGCTCCACCCCCACATAAGACAGGTGGGCATCGTAGGTCTCTGCCGCTTTCTGAAAGAGGCCCATCAGATCACCTCCTCAAACTCCCGCAGGCCGGAGAAGTTGTTCCGTTCCCGGCCAAAGGGCTTCATCTCCATATCGCGCAGGGGCTTGTGCAGGGGGCAGTCCTCCGGCCGTGAAAAAGTGATGACGCCGTTTTTCATCACCGGATACCAGAACCGGGCAGTCATCTTCCCCGCAGTCTCCGGAGAATAGGCCTCGTCCGGGTAGGTGATGCCGTGGTACATGAGGCCAAAGCTGAGCTCCGGAATCTCTCCATAGGCCCCGGGTGCTTCGTCAAAGTCGCAGGGCTCCACATAGCCCTGGCACTCCCGGGTACCCAGGAAAATATCCCGGCGTCCCCCCTTTCGGATCATTCTGCAGGCAATATTGTGGTGCTTGTTCTCATCCCGATCCTCCGCCAACTCCGGCCGGTTATCGTTCCACTCAAAGTGGGCCCGCACCCGGTAGCGCACCTGCTTCAGATAGGTATAATAGGCCAGGTCGTTGCCGCCATGATATTTGATGGGGCGAATCCCCTTGACCTCCGTCTGGATGGGATTCATCACCCGCACCGCGTCGATGTACCAGATAAAGGTGGGCTTCCAGTAGACGGAGGAGAGGACGCCCTTCAGGGCCTCATAGGTGGGCACCTGGTAGGTACACTTCTCCCCGCCCACCCGGGTGATGGGGTCGGTGAACAGGGCGTAATCCCCGGTCACCTGGAATTCCACAATGTTTGGGTGTACTGGTTTGGACATTTTCACACCTCCAAATAGTTCATACTGCCGGGCTCCGGCGTCAGGCCGGTCTCCCGGTCATAAAAATCCTGGTTCAGAATAAAAACAGAGCCGTTCAGCCGGGTATCCAGTCCCCTCTGCCCCTCCAATTGGTCCTTCTGGAATCGGTACAGCGAGACCGTATAGGGCTTTGCCGCCTCCAGCAGGGCCTTCTGACGGGCGGGATTTCGCTCCAGACCGGGGGCGCCCAGCTCCAGAATCAGCTCCCGGCCTTTTCCGTAGGGAACCAGGACGTCGGTTGTCTCCTGATCGAAGACCTGAAAGAGGCGGCCAGCCAGGGCAAAGGCCTGATTCAGTCCGTATTTCCCCTGCTCCGGACAGTCCATTCCAGCATAGCTGTCATTGACGGAGAGCAGGTCATAGAGCGTCGGCCCGCCTTTGACCGAATAGTCCCGGAATCCCTTCGGCATCCCCTGGTAGAGAACGTGGTAATAGAAAGAGATGGCTTCATCGGAGGCCAAATCGTTCCGGAATCGGGCAGAATCTCCACGAAACACAGACAGCAGCTCACCCGTGGCGTCCTTGGCCCGCTGAATATCCCGCAGCTTACCCAAATTCTCATCACAGCAGTTGAGCAAATAGACGGGCGCAGGCCGATCGGCTTCCCCGTTCCGGTTGCACCGTCCGGCGGACTGGACAATGCTGTCCATGCCGGCAGTGAGGCGGATCACCGAGCCGAAAGAGATGTCCACACCGGCCTCCATGACCTGAGTGGAGACACAGAGCACTTTACTCCCATCCTCTCTGCTCCGGCTCAGAGCCACTTCCAGGTCAGCCAGGGTATCCCGCCGGTGGGCCGGGCACATGGCGGCAGAGAGATGGAAGCAGGAGACGTCTCTCCCCTTCATCTGCTCATACAGGGTTCTTGCTTCCTTCTTGTTGTTGCAGATGACCAGAAGGCTGGAGGTCTCCTCCAGCTTTTGGCGGAGAAAGCCCGGAATCTCCTCCAGCCGGAGGGCTCCGGCATCGGTCAGCCGGGTGCGCTGGAAGGGCGCCCAGAGCGCCGGGTCATAGGGGACAAGCTGCTCCAGGCCGCCCAAAATGGGATGTTCCACCGCCTCCAGACAGGGCTGGGTGGCCGAACAGAGGACGACGGTGGCCCCGCAGACCTGGGCGAGGAAATTGACCGCCAGATTGAAGAGGGTGAGCATTCTGGCAGGAACCGTCTGAACCTCGTCAATCACCAGCACGCAGTTGCAGAGGGCCTGAAACCTGCGGATGCAGGTGGTCTTGCCGGAAAACAGCGTATTGAGCAGCTGCACCAGGGTGGTGATGATGACCGGCGCATTCCAGTTCTCTGCCATTAACTCGTGTGGATCCAATTCATCACCGTCGTTTTTGCAGTGTACCACGTTGGAGTGGTGTTCCAGAATCAGATCCTCCTCCCCCAGATAGTCCCGCAGCACGGAGGCGTTCTGTTCCAGAATACTCAATAAGGGCGAGGTAAAGATCAGACGGGATTTGTTGTAGCAGGCGGCATGAGCCAGCGCAAAGCGCAGGGAACTCAGCGTCTTGCCTGCTCCGGTGGGGACATTCAGTCGGTAGACCCCGCCGGGCTTCTGTCCTGCTTGTCCACACTGCCTGGAAATCTCCTGCCTGGCGCTCTGAAGGGGCGTATCTGGCGGAAATCGAGCCAGCTTCCCCTCTACTCGGCTCAGAAGCCGTTCCCAGATGGGCCTCATCTCCTCCGGAAATTCGGGCGGGGCAATACGATTCATATACCTGGCTGTATCCTGCCGGTCTCCCTCAATCACCGCAGAGAGCACCAGCCGGGCCAACAGACCCAGGTAGAAGAAGTGCTCCTGGGCGTCCTCCTGGCCGGTAATCCACTGGTAGATAGGCGTCAGCTCCTGACTGGCCTTTTCAAAACGGGCGTCCAATTCTTCCAGGCCGGCGCATTGGGCGAGAAAACCGGCAACCGCCTCCTGATAGAGGCTCTCCTCCCCTTCCACACGGTGGGCAAAGCCAGAACGGTGCCTCTCATCCACGCAGTCAAAGAGGCCGTGGTGGGCACCGGCGGCGTAAGCCAGCAGTTCAGCCGTCATATCCCGGAAATCCGAAAAACCATCCGGTGTGTGGTAACGTCGGAGGAGAAACCGAACCGCCGCATGGGTGTGAATGACGCAGCCGCGCTGAACTGCCCTTCCGCTCACCGCCGCTTCCAGGTATGCCTTGAAGGCAGCGGTGAATTTGCCCATGTCGTGAATCAGACCGGCCAGAGCTGCCGTCTCGACCAGGCTCACAGGAGCCAGGCATCTGGCGCTATAGGAGGCGGTGTCTCTGCAGTGCTCCTGCACCGTCTGCACATGGGTTCCGGTTTCATCTGTTCGAATGTGCGCAGGGTAAATCATTGGTATCCCTCCTGTTTCTGAATGCTGGCTTGCAGAAAACGCCGGAAACGGCAGGTACAAAGAACGCGTTATAGAAAACGGTAATGCCGCCTCCCGTGAGGATTGAAATATAAGTGTGGGAGGAGAAGCCTCCTGCCGGAGGCAGATATTTGTCTGCCGCCGTTTTTCCTATTTTATCATGCTACACCGGACCCGTCAAAAATGATTCTACGCCTACGCTTATGAATTTATAAGAT
>CAMELY010000082.1 GCA_945926565.1 uncultured Clostridia bacterium
CTGTGGAGCAGTGAACGCATTTCCGATATGCTGCAAAACGAGACCTATATCGGCAACATGGTTCAGGGCCGCAGCGTGAAGATCAGCTACAAGTCCAAGAAATGCCTGAAACAGAATCGGGCAAATTGGGTGGTCGTAGAGGGTACCCATGAGCCGCTGATCGACCGTGAGACCTTCCGCAAGGCGGGGATGCTGCTGCGCAGCCGCAAGCACACCCGCAGCAGAACCTACGACTTCCTGCTCAAAGGCCTGATCTTCTGCCACGAGTGCGGGTATCCTCTGGCCGTGCTCAACCGGAAAAACGCCGCCGGAGAGGATGTGCTGTACTTTGTATGCCGTACCTATCAGCGGTTTACAAAAGCCGGCGTCTGCACCTGCCACAACATCAAGGAAAAAACGGTCACCGACGCAGTCATCGCCAAGGTCCGGGAGGTCTGCAAGGCTTATCTGGATCCGCCCAAGCTGCAGCCCTTGGCCGAAGTCGCTGTGGAAGAAGCCCGCAAGGCCAAATGCCACGAGAGTGAGATTCAGACACTGCGCAGCAGGATTGACAGCCTGACTGCCAATCTGGATCAGATGTACATGGATCGGCTCAGCGGTCTGCTGACGGAGGCCGACTTCGAACGCATCTATCAGCGGGCCAAGGCAGAGCGGGGTAGCCTGGAGGAAAAGCTGAGGGAGTTGGAGCTGCAGCAGAAAAGCCCTGTCAAGACAGAGGACAGGGCAAAGGAGCTGGTACAACGCTTCATCGACTCCGCCTTTACCAGTAGGGAGCTGCTGGTAAGCCTCATCGACCGGGTGGAACTGACGGAGGATAAGCAGCTCATCATCAAGTTCCGGTTTCAGACGATAAATGGTGTATTTTTAACCGAATAAGCCGCTTATGCGGCACTATTTCAAGGCAAATTCGTTTACAATAGCCGAGCCGAAAAGTATCGCGCCTGGAAAAGCAGGCCCTTCAAAAGCTGCTCTCCGCCCTGGAAGGGCCAGCCCGCCAGTAACCGGAAACCGCTCACCGCCCAAGAGCAAACGCCTTCCCCGGAAGTGCCAAATCGCTTCCGGGGAAGGCGTATTTTGTTCTCCGATTAAGTCTCAGCCGGCAGCCGCTGATAGAGCTCCATCTCCTGCCGCACCCGGCAGGCCAGGTCATGATCATAGGCTCCGGGCAGCGCCCGCCACTTCCAGTTGGCGCCCAGGGTGGAGGGCGTGTTGATCCGGGCCTCGCTGCCCAGGCCCAGCAGATCCTGCATCTGCATGATTGCCAGATCGGCCACGCTGGCCCAGGCCGCCCGCATCATCCCCCAGTGATAGCCCTCCTGAGCGTTCAGCCGCAGGTAGCGTTTGGCATAGGCCACATCCGCCTCGGGGGCGGTGGCCATCCAGCCCTGGATGGTGTCGTTGTCGTGGGTGCCGGTGTAGACCACACAGTTGCGGGGGTAGTTATGGGGCAGATAGGTGCTGCCGCTGCTGTCCCGGCTGTCAAAGGCAAACTCCAGCACCTTCATGCCGGGGTAGCCGGTGTCCCGGAGCAGCTGAACCACCGAGTCGTTCAGATAGCCCAGATCCTCCGCGATGATCTCCCGATGGCCCAGCGCCTGCTGCACGGTTCGGAAAAAGTCCATGCCCGGCCCCGGACGCCAGCGCCCGTTCCTCGCAGTGGTGTCCCCATAGGGGATGGCGTAATAGGCGTCAAAGCCCCGGAAGTGGTCGATGCGCAGCACGTCATAAATCCGGAACTGAAAGGCGATCCGGCGCAGCCACCAGGCGTATCCGGTTCCTGCCATATAGTCCCAATTGAACAGGGGATTGCCCCAGAGCTGACCGTCCTCGGAAAAGCCGTCCGGCGGGCAGCCGGCCACAGCGGTGGGCTGTCCCTCTTCATCCAGCTGGAACTGCTCCGGATTCGCCCAGACGTCCACACTGTCGGCGGCCACATAGATGGGCAGATCCCCGATAATGGAGATCCCCTTCCCTGCCGCCTCGGCCCGGAGGGCGTTCCACTGCCGGTAAAACAGATACTGCACCGCCCGCCAGAAGTCCAGCTCCCCGGCCAGCTCCTTACGGGCCGCCTCGAGGGCTGCCTTTTGGCGCATCCGCTCCGGTCTCGGCCACTGGTACCAGGAGACGCCGCCGTGCTTGCCCTTCAGGGCCATAAACAGGGCGTAGTCCTCCAGCCAATCCCGCTCCCGGCGGCAGAAAGCGGCGTAGTCCTCCGGCTGCCGGGCCAGGAGACGTTGACTGGCCAGATGCAGCACCCGATACCGCTGCTGATAGATCCGTCCGTAATCCACCTGCCCGGCATCATCGCCCCAGTCCAGCCCCTGGTACTCCTCCGGCTGCAGCAGCCCCTCCCCCGCCAGATCATCCAGGTCGATGAAGTAGGGGTTCCCCGCATAGGAGGAAAAGGACTGGTAGGGGGAGTCCCCAAAGCTGGTGGGACAGATGGGCAGAATCTGCCAGCAGGACTGTCCCGCCTCAGAGAGAAAACAGAGGAAATCCCGGGCCGCCTGGCCCATGGTGCCGATGCCATAGGGAGATGGGAGGGCGCTGATGGGCATCAAAATTCCGGCTCGTCTCACGGGAAATCACCTTTCTTTTCCAGCCGTCACTCCGCCGGAGCCGAAACACTTTCTCCGCGGATCAGGCGGAAGGGAATCACCTCATGGACGGGGCAGGGCTTGCGTTCAATGTTGCGAAGTAAAATGTCGGTACCGCGGGCAGCGAACTGGCGGGTATCCTGCTGAATTGTAGTCAGCCGGGGGACGGAAAACTGAGCAGACGCGATTCCGTCATAGCCAATCACCGAGATGTCTTCCGGCACCCGCTTTCCCCGGTCCCGCAGGGCCCGGATGGCCCCGATGGCAATCACGTCGCCCATGGCAAAGATGGCCGTCAGATCCGGATTCCGGTCCAGCAGGCTGCAGGCCGCCTGATAGCCGTCTGCCATAGAGTAGCGGCAGGGCTCACACTGGAGCTCCTCCCGGAAGGGGATGCCGTGCTCCCGAAAGCTGGTCAGACAGCCCTGGAGCCGGCAGTAGCTGATCTGGGAGCAGGAGAGGTTGCCGCCCAGGATGCCGATTTTCCGGTGTCCCTGCTGAATGAGGAAATCGACTGCCTGCTCCGCGGCGGCGTGGTCGTCTGTGGTCAGGCTGGAGAGGTTGTCGTATCCCAGCTCCTGGGCCGTATTGGTAATCAGGACGCAGGGGACGGCAATCCCGGCAAAATGATCCCGGAAAAACTCCAGGTCACCGCCCAGGAACAAAATTCCCTTGGGATGGCGCTCCCGGCACAGCTGCTGCGCGTATGCCACCTCGTCAGCATCCTCATCCAGATAGTGGACGACGGACTCCTGCCCGCTGTCTGCCAGCAGCGCCTGAATCTGCTCCACGATGTCCGCGAAGAGCATATTCTGGGTACCCTTGACGATGATGGAGATGTTGGAGAGAAACTGCTGTTTCAGATGCTTGGCGTTGGCGTTGGGCTGGTAGTGGTATTCCTCCACCACTGCCAGCACCTTCTGTCTTGTCTTTTCGGTGACGTCCGGATGATTGTTGAGCACCCGGGAAACCGTGCCCACGCCGCAGCCGGACAGCCGTGCGATATCCTTGATGGTCATTTCAGGCCTTCCTTTTCGCAAAATAGAGATGGAATCAATTCCAAAGTTCTATTTTAACCCTTTACCGCTCCGTCTGCAACACCCTTAATGATGTATTTCTGACAAAATACGTAGATAATGATGATGGGAAGGACGGTGAGCATAATGCAGGCCATCATGGGGCCCATCTCCACCTTGCCGTAGCTGCCCTTGAAATACTGAATCAGGATGGGAATGGTGGAATACTTTTTCCGGTCCAGCACCAGGTAGGGGAGCAGATAGTCGTTCCAGACCCACATGGTCTCCAGGATGCCCACGGAAATGAGGGTAGGCTTGAGCACCGGAATGACGATGAGGAAAAAGGTCTGCAGCGGATTGCAGCCGTCGATGAGGGCAGCCTCCTCAATTTCCAGGGGAATGGACTTCATAAAGCCGGAGAACATAAATACCGCCAGGCCGGCGCCGAAGCCCAGATAGATGATGCAGATGTTCCAGGGGGTGTTCAGCCTGAGCTGATCCGAAGTAGAGGCCAGGGTGAACATGAGCATCTGGAAGGGCACCACCATGGAGAAGACAAAGAGGAAGTAGCACAGCTTGGTAAAGACGTTCTGCACGCGGGTGATGTACCAGGCGCACATGGAGCAGCAGACCAGAATCAGCACCACGCTGGTCACGGTGATGGTCAGGCTGGTGAGGAAGGCGCTCAGGAAGCCCTTGGAGCCGATGGCGTCCACGAAGTTGGCCAGGCCATTGAAGGTCTCGGCGGTGGGCAGCTCAAAGGCGCTGCTGGTGGTGATGGCGGTCTCTTTCTTCAGAGAGTTCATCAGGATCATGAACACCGGGTAGATCCAGGCAATACAGAGCAGGCTCAGCACCACGGTCAGAATACGGTCAAAGACGCGGGTTTTCTTTTTCATTACTGCTGCACCTCCTTGGAGCGGGTGGCACGGAGCTGAATCATCGAAATTGCGACGACCATAATGCAGAACAGGACTGCCTTGGCCTGGCCGATGCCCTTCCACTGGGCGCCGGAGCGGGCATAGAAGGTGTTGTAGATGTTCAGTGCCAGCATCTCGGTGGCGTGGTTGGGATCGCCGCCGGTGAGGGCCAGGTTCTGGTCAAACAGCTTGAAGGAGTTGGTCAGCGTCAGGAACAGGCAGATCGTAATGGACGGCATCACGTTGGGGATCTTGACCTTGAACAGGGTCTGAAGCGATGTGGCGCCGTCAATCTGGGCCGCCTCGATGAGCTCATTGGGGATGGACTGGAGACCGGCAATATAGATAATCATCATATAGCCGATCTGCTGCCAGCACATGAGGATGATAATGCCCCAATAGCCGGCGTCGGCGTTCAGTGCCAGCAGGGGTTGGCCGGTCAGGCTGAGGACGCAGTTGATGAGGATGTTCCAGATATAGCCCAGGACGATGCCGCCGATCAGGTTGGGCAGGAAGTAGACGCCCCGGAAGAGGTTGGTGCCCCGGATGCCCCGGGTCAGGGCCAGGGCAATGACAAAGGACAGCAGGTTGATCAGCAGCGTGGAGACCACCGTGAAGGAGACGCTGAACTTCAGCGAGTTGAGAAACTGGGCGTCACTGAACGCCTTCACATAGTTGTCAAAGCCGATGAAGGTGGCCTTATTGATGGTGGTGAACTTACACAGGGAGAGGTACAGGCCCTCTGCGAAGGGGATGATAAAGCCTATCGTAAAGGCAAGCAGTGTCGGCAGCACAAATAAAGGCCACCATTTGCGGGTTGTTTTGACCAAGTGTATTCCCTCCTAATCTCTTTCAGGCCGAATGGCAAAGGCGAGGAGTGAGCCGCACGCCTCACCCCTCACCTTTCACCATCCGGCCAGGGGTGGATAAGAGAAAAGAGGGTGGGCAGGAGGCCCACCCTCTTGATTCAGTCATTCACTTTGCGGTTCTCAGCGGCATCAGCCGTTGGCCAGTGCATACTCGGAGGCCCAGCCATCCACGAAAGCGGAGACCACAGCGTCCCACTTCTCGTCGGTCTGGTCGGCGGCATAGGCGGTCAGAGCGGAGCCCACGTCGTTCTTCCACTGCTCAGAGGGCATGGTGGGGAAGTTCCAGGAGACAGCAGTCTTGCCGGCGGCGGTGTAGGCCTGATCCTGCTTGACAAACAGGTTGGGGGACTCGACAGCGGTGTCGAAGGGGATGACGAAGCCCATTTCGTTGGCCATGGAATCGGTGCCGGTCTCAGAGGTGACGCACCAGGCCAGGAAGTCCAGTGTCGCCTGGATGTCTTCCTCGGAGGCGTCCTTGTTCACGCACCAGTAGTTCTCAGTGCCGGTGCACAGGCCCTGGTTGGCCTCATCGCCCAGGCCGATGTAGATGGGGATCATCTGCAGCTCATCATCGGAATACTTCGCAGACAGAGAGCCGTACTCCCAGGAGCCGTTCTGATAGAAGACAGCCTTGCCGTCCAGGAACTCGTTGCGGGAGTCGTCGCCGGTCTTGGAGGACAGGTCAGCGGGATCGCAGGTGGAGTTGTTGATGTACAGGTCCCAAATGGCGCGATAGTTGTCCAGATAGGTGCCGTGAATGGCCTCGGCGTGGACGCCCTCATCCTTGTACTCAAAGTAGATGGGCAGGTTGGCCAGGTGGGTCTTGAAGCGCCAGTCAGAG
>CAMELY010000083.1 GCA_945926565.1 uncultured Clostridia bacterium
CCCTGTTGGGGCCGGAGGCGGCGCTGCTCACCCTGGCGGCGGTGCTGGTGATCCAGTGCCTCTTTTTCGCTGACGGTGGCCTGTTGGCTTTGGGCTGCAATATCTTTAATATGGGCGTCTGCGCCGCCACGGTCGCCTATCCCCTGATCTTCCGGCCGATTGTGAAAAAGGGGCTGACCAAAGGGCGAATTACCCTGGCCTCGGTGCTGAGCGTGGTGCTGGGCTTGCAGCTGGGGGCCTTCTGCGTGGTGCTGGAGACGGCGCTCTCCGGAGTCTCCGCCCTGCCCTTTTCCAGCTTTGTGCTGCTGATGCAGCCCATCCATCTGGCCATCGGTTTGGTGGAGGGCCTGGTGACGGCGGCGGTGCTCTGCTATGTCCACAGCGTCCGGCCGGAGCTGCTGGAGTGCAATGTACGTCAGGAGAAGCTGAGGACGGATCTTCCGCTGAAAAAGGTGCTGGTCACCCTGCTGGCGGCCACCGTGCTGGTGGGCGGGGGATTGTCCCTGTTTGCCTCCTCCAATCCGGACGGCCTGGAGTGGTCGATTGCGGGAGTCACCGGCGCGGAGGAGCTGGAAGCGGAGGGCGGCATCTACGACGCCTCCGCCGCCGTGGTGGATACCACCGCCCTGCTGCCGGACTACGCCTTCTCCGGCGACGAGGAGAATCCGGTGGGCACCACTGTCTCCGGTCTGGTGGGCAGCGCCATTGTGCTGGCTGTGGCGGTTGGCGCCGGAGGGCTGATCTCCAGGGCCCGGAAGCACAAAAAGGCGGAAGCAGTACGATAAGACGGGAATTTTTAGGGGCGGCAGCGTGCCGCCCCATTTGACATGAAGAAGGGGGGAAGAAGAGATGGCCCAGATGAGCCGGGCATTGACCCGGATGGACGAGCTGGAGCGGCTGGCCCAGGGAAATTCCCCCCTCCACCGGCTGCATCCCGGCGTCAAGCTGGGGGCCACCCTGGCCTATCTGGCGGCGGTGCTGTCGGTACCCCTGCTCCAGCCGGGGCGGCTGGTGGGCTTTGTCCTCTGGCCGGCGCTGCTGATGCCCCTGTCCGACACCCCCTGGGGGCCGGTGTGGGACCGGCTCAAGGTGGCGCTGCCCTTTGGCGGGGTGATGGCACTGAGCAATCTGCTCTTTCTGCGCGCTCCGGTGGCCCGGCTGGGGAGCCTGATTGTGACCGACGGTCTGCTCTCCTGCCTCTCTATTCTGCTGAAGACCGGCCTCTCAGTCACGGCGGTGCTGCTGCTCATTGGGACTACCGGGTTTCCCACCCTGTGCAGCCAGCTCTCCGCCGCCCATGTGCCGGATCTGCTGTGCATGCAGATGGCCATGACCTACCGGTATCTCTCGGTGCTGCTGGAGGAGGCAGGGCAGATGGCCCTGGCCTACCGGCTGCGCTCCAACGGGGAGCGAAGCATTCGGATGAGGGACATGGGGAGCTTCCTGGGCCAGCTGCTGCTGCGCAGCTTTGACCGGGCGGAGCGGGTGTACACCGCCATGACCTGCCGGGGCTTTTCCGGCCGGTACAGGGAGCACAAGCGGCCTATGGGGCTCAAGGACTGGCTGCTGCTGGCGGCGGCCTGCGGGGCGGTCTGGCTGCTCCGGCGATACGATCTCACCGCCCTGGGCGGCCTGCTCATGGGCTGAAGGAGGAGCGCTATGCTGAACATCTCGCATCTCACCGTCTCCTATCCGGGCAGACCCCCTGCCCTGGATGACGTGAGCTTTTCCGTCTCTCCCGGGGAGCGGGTGGCCCTGCTGGGGGCCAACGGGGCGGGGAAATCCACCCTGCTGCTCACCCTGGCGGGGGCAATCCTGCCGGAGGGGGGCGCTGTGACCCTGGAGGGCGTTACCCTGACAAAAGAGACCCGCACCCAATTCCACCAGAAGGCGGGGATGGTTTTTCAGAACCCGGAGGATCAGCTCTTTCTCCCCACAGTAGGGGAGGATGTGGCCTTTGGCCTGCGCAATCTGGGCCTGCCGGAGGCGGCGGTGACACAGCGCCGGGACGCCGTCCTGGAGCGGCTGGGCATCGGGGGACTGAAGGACCGGCTCACCCACCACCTCTCCGGCGGGGAGAAGCGGATGGCTGCCCTGGCCGGGGTGCTGGCCATGGAGCCAACCCTGCTGCTGCTGGACGAGCCCTTCACCTTTCTGGATCCCCGGGGCCGGCGGCGGCTCTCCCAATGTCTGGAGGCTCTGCCTCAGGCGCTGATCCTGGCCACCCACGACCTGGACATGGCCCTGGCCCTCTGTGACCGGGCGGTGGTGCTGGACGGGGGCCGGGTGGCGGCGGACGGCCCGGCAAAGGACCTGCTCCGGGACGGGGCGCGGCTGGAGCAGTGGGGGCTGGAGCTGCCCCTGTCGGTGCGGCTGGGAGGATGAAAGTTGGCCTGCGCATTCGGAACAGAAAAAGAGGACGGGCAGACGCCCGTCCTCTTTCTGTAGATTTACTTACTTGAACTGCTCGATCAGCTCAGCCACCCGATCCGCGCAGCCGCCGCAATGGGTGCTGGCGCCGGTGGCCTCCTGGACAGCCTCCAGGGTGGTGTTGCCGGCCTCGACTGCGGCCTTGATGTCACCCACAGTGACGCCGCCGCAGAAGCATACAGTCTCGTTCAGATCCATTTTAATTGCCTCCAACGATGGGATTACTTGAAGTAACGCTCCAGCAGACCCTTGAACGCCTTGCCGTGACGGGCCTCGTCACGAGCCATCTCATGGACGGTGTCATGGATGGCGTCCAGGTTCAGGGCCTTGGCCTTCTTAGCCAGCTCGAACTTGCCGGCGGTGGCACCGTTCTCGGCCTCAACGCGGACGGTCAGGTTCTCCTTGGTAGAGGGGGAGACAACCTCGCCCAGCAGCTCGGCAAACTTGGCGGCGTGCTCAGCCTCTTCCCAAGCGGCCTTCTCCCAGTACAGGCCGATCTCGGGATAGCCCTCGCGGTGAGCGGCGCGGGCCATAGCCAGATACATACCGACCTCAGTGCACTCGCCGGCGAAGTTCTCCCGCAGGCCCTGCTTGATCTCCTCGGGGGCATCCTTGGCAACGCCGATGATGTGCTCAGCGGCCCAGCTCATCTCGCCGCTGGCCTGCTCGACAAACTTGCTGCCGGGGCACTTGCACAGGGGGCAGACAAAGCCCTCGGGCATATCGCCTTCGTGAACATAGCCGCAGATGGGGCAGACATACTTCTTCATAAAAACATACCTCCAAATAGAAAATGGTGATTTAACGATTTAGGGATTAACTAGGAATAATTCCTGCTAAGATTATAGCCTGTCCCTATTGAGTTAGTCAACAGCAACCGTAAAAGTCGCGAAAAAACTTTGGAGCCGGGGCGGGTCTCTGGCGGCATGTGTGGAAGAGGAGAAGACAGTTGCTGTAAAACTCATTGTCAGAGTTGCCAATTCGTCTCGCTTTTATGCGGAATGGCCCAAAAGAATCATTTTTTTGCAAAGTGAAACTTGACAAAAGGGAGGAGAACGGATATGATATTGTTCAATTACCAAATGCGTTGATCGGGAGAGTAAGCCCGGACCCCCTGCCTCAGAGAGGATGCGCCTGCTGCAAGCATCTGCACGGTCCCTGCCGAATGTCACCCGGGAGCAGTTGACCGAACCCCGAATGGGCAGTAGGCTCAGCCGGTTTTCTCCCGTTACAGAGAAGATGAGTGCATGGGCGTGCTCATAACCAATCACAGCACATCCATGAATTTAGGTGGTACCACGGAGTGATCGCTTCGTCCTAAGTCGGGACGGGGCGCTTTTTTTCGCCCTGCCGTCCAAAACAAAACAACACAGACCAATGGAGGTGCAGTGAAATGACTGGTGCGCAGGCACTGATTGAGAGCCTGAAACGGGCAGGCGTGGAGCATATCTTCGGCTACGCGGGGGCGACCATCTGCCCCGCGGTAGACGCGCTGGCTTCTGCCCCGGAGATCGGCTATACCCTGGTGCGCACGGAGCAGAACGCCGGCCACATGGCCTCCGGCTATTACCGGGTCACCGGCAAGGTGGGGGTGTGCATGGTCACCTCCGGCCCGGGAGCCACCAACCTGATTACCGGCATCGCCACTGCCTATATGGACTCTATCCCCATGGTGGCCATCACCGGCCAGGTGCCCAGCCATCTGCTGGGCCGGGACATCTTCCAGGAGGTGGACATCACCGGCGCCTGTGCCCCCTTCTCCAAGCACAGCTATCTGGTGAAAAACTGCGATGATATTCCCCGCATTGTGGCGGAGGCCTTCCACATCGCCTCCACCGGCCGGCCCGGCCCGGTGCTCATCGACCTGCCCATTGATGTGCAGAACCAGAAGCTGAAGGAGTACAGCTATCCGGAAAAGGTGAGCATCCGCAGCTACAAGCCCAGCGTCCGGGGCAACGACATGCAGATCAAGCGGGTCATCGGAGCCATCGCCCAGGCGGAGCGGCCGGTGATCTGCGCCGGCGGCGGCGTCTTTCTGGCAAACGCCCAGCAGGAACTGACGGAATTTGCCGAGCGCACCTCCATCCCGGTGGTCACCACCATGATGGGCCTGTCCCTGATGCCCTCCGCCCATCCCCTGAACATGGGCATGATCGGCGCCTTCGGCAGCAAGGCGGCCAACAAGGCCCTGGCCAAGTCGGATCTGCTGATTATGGTGGGCTGCCGGGTGGCAGACCGGGCCATCCTCGCTCCGGACGAGCTGGAGCGCCGGATGTCCATCGTACATATCGATGTAGACCCCGCCGAGATCGGCAAGAATATGACGGCGGAGATCCCCGTGGTGGGCGACGTCAAGGTGATTCTCCACCAGCTTCTGGAGCGGGCCCAGGCCGGCGGCCAGACCGAGTGGCTCACCCGACTCCAGGAGCTCCGCTATGAGGTGCGCCACCGCACCTTCCCCACCACCCCCGGCTACGTCTTCCCGGGGCACCTGATGCGGCAGCTCAGCCGCAAGCTCCAGTATAACGCCGTGGTGGTGGCCGACGTGGGCCAGAACCAGATCTGGGCCTGCCGCCACTTGCAGCTGGAGGGCGCGCGGTTTTTGACCTCCGGCGGTCTCGGCACCATGGGCTACGCCCTGCCCGCCGCCATCGGCGTCAAGGTGGCTCAGCCCAACCGGCAGACGGTGGTTATCTGCGGCGACGGCAGCTTCCAGATGGCGTTTAACGAGCTGGCAGCCGTCCGGGCGGCCAACCTGGACATCAAGATCATCCTGCTGCAGAACAATGTCCTGGGCCTGGTGCGGCAGATTCAGGATACCCCGGCCTATCCCGCCGGCCCCTTTGGGGTGGCGCTGGACGGCTCTCCGGACTTTACGACGATTGCCGACGCCTACGGCATTCCCAGCCGGGTGATTAGTGAGGACGAGCAGGTGGACGGCGCCCTGGATGAGCTGCTGAACGCTCCGGGCAGCTTCCTGCTCATCTGCAGGGTGGATCCCAAGGCCACCACCAACGACTAAGGAGGGAGCGAGGATGAGACAGACCATTTCCGTCCTGGTGGAAAACCAGGCCGGCGTTTTGAACCGAATTACCGGCCTCTTCTCCCGCCGGGCCTTCAACATTGAGTCCCTGGCGGTGGGCGTCACCGACGACCCCGCCGTCTCCCGGATCACCATTATTGTGGACAGCGGCAACAGCGTGGTGGAGCAGGTGGAAAAGCAGCTCAACAAGCTGATCGAGGTCATCAAGGTTCGCAACCTGGAGGAGGACAAGCTGATCGGCCGGGAGCTGGTGCTGGTCAAGGTCAACGCCAACGCCAAGACCCGCCCCGACATTATGACCATCTGCGAGCTGATGGGGGCCAAGGTGGCGGATATCTCCCCCACCACCCTCACTCTGGAGCTGTCTGACACTCCGGACCGGGTGAATACCTTTGAGGCCATGCTGCGGCCCTTCTCCATCCTGGAGCTGGCCCGCACCGGCGTCATCGCCCTGCAGAAGGGCAGCGGGAAGATTTAAGAGAAATTGTTGCGATTGCTTTTATCCGAGAATCTGTGCTGGTCGACTCCCTCAGTCATTTGCTTCGCAAATGCCAGCTCCCTCACAGAGGGAGCCAGGGGTCGCTGCGGCCGAAGCCTCCCTCTCTGAGGGAGGTGGCACGGCCGTAGGCCGTGACGGAAGGAGTCGTTTCTGCACGGGCTTTCATTTCAACATAAGGAGGTCTCCCATTGAAAATTCGTGCCACCCAGGCGATTATGGAGTGCCTGCTGGAGCAGGAGGTGGACACCGTCTTCGGCTAT
>CAMELY010000084.1 GCA_945926565.1 uncultured Clostridia bacterium
ACTTTATTTTGTTGCTGACGCAACAAAACTCCTGCGGAGGGCTTCCTGAACTTTTGACTTGACTTTGAATTTGCAAAAGATACTTTTTTGACAGTCTGAAGGCCGTCCCAGGCAAACGCCCGGGACGGCCTTTTTATCCTGTTGTGCCGCCGCTTATTTGTCTTTCAGTGTGCCGCCCAGAATCTCTCCGGTGTCCTCCGCCTGATAGCCGATGGTGACCCGGTCGCCCACATCCAGCAGCACCACCCGGGCGTCCGCCCCGGCGGAGAGGGCAAAGAACCGTTCCTCTCCCTCCAGCCGGAGATAATACCAGGTGTTGCCGTCGATGACGGCGGAGCGGATCTCCTCAATGACGCCGGAGGCCTCGGCGTCGCTCTCCTCCACCGGGTTGGTGACCTGGACGCCGTTGCCGGCCAGCAGCCGCTCATAGGCTCCCTGGCACTCCTCCACCGTGGAGCCGGTGGCGGTGAGCTGATAATCACTCACGTTGACCATGGCGTACATCTTCACCAGCTCCGCGGAGTCCTTGAGCGCCATAAAATAGGTGGGCTGGTCGGAGATGTTGAGCAGGATGGGGAAGGTGGCCCGATAGTTCAGGTGCTGGACGGCGCCCTGGGCGGAGCTCATGGCGGAGTACTCCTCCGCGCCGGTGATATTGTAGTACTTGGCCTCCTTGGTGCGCTGGTTGACCAGGATAAAGCCCACGTTGGACTCATCCGAGCCGGCAGAGGTGACGCCGGTATACATATACACGTCGTCGTCCTGGGCGATGAAGTTATAGCCCTCGGTGGCAGTGGTCACCGCCTTTTGGCCAAGCCAGCTGTTGATCCAGCCGTTGACCAGGGCGCCCCGGTAGTTGTACTGCTCCACCACCAGATCCGCGTCATACACCCGGTCCACCCAGCTGGGCACCTCCTCGTAGTAGGTGCTATCACCGGTGATGGCGTTGACCAGAACCGCGCCCCGTACGTCCCGTCCGCCGAAGAGGCCGATGGTGCGCACCTCCCGGGAGCAGACCCACCAGGGGGTGCCCTCCTCGTCAATCTCAAAGTTGACGTCGCCGAACAGGAAGGTGGGGTACTGGAACCGGAGGTGCCGGTAGAGGTAGCGGCCGAAGTGGTCGCTGAGGGTGTAGCGCATCCCCTGCTCCAGCTGTACCAGCCGGGCCTCCTGGGTCACCATGTTGACCACAATGTAGCCGGGCAGGCCCTGGCTCTGGTTGTTGAACCACTTAATCAGGTCGCCGTAGACCAGGGGGGACACCCGCACCGGCTCCCGGTTGTAGTTGATCTGGGTGTAATCGTCGCTGACCTCAAACTGGGAGACCAGATTGGAGTTGCTGCTGATCTTGCCCAGGGCCCGGCGGCCCAGCTGAATGGCGGAGGCCTCGTCCAGCATGGGGATCTCGGAATAGCTGATCTCCGCCACGTCCTGGGAGAAGTCCCCCTCCTCCACCGGCAGCAGACTGTAGTAGGCCTCGGCGTGGAAGCCCTCCCAGGAGAGGATGCTGCCCACCGCCACCACGGCGATGAGAATGCCGATCAGAATCAGGGGCAGCTTGGACGCGCCCTTGACCAGGCCGGAGGGATCCACCTGGACGCTGGTGCCGTCCAGAAAGATCACCTTCCGCTGCCGCTTGTCCTCTCCGGCCCCCAGCAGGCCGGAGGCCACGAGGTAGACCACGCACATCAGTCCCAGCCAGAAGTAAAAGCCCTCGCTCTGGAAGTTGATGGCGGGCAGCTCCAGATAAAAATACGCTCCGCCTGCCAGCGCGGTGATCAGCAGACTGAGCAGGATTCGCTTTGCTCGTTTCATCCTTTGTTCCTCCCTTATCGGATTGCGTGAGATCAGTATAGCAGATTTTCCCCCGGCTGCGGGTTAAATTTGCATAAAGATGGGCGGACAGCTATGCCGCCCGCCCAAATCGCTGTCATTTGAACTTGACCGCCGTGCCGTAGACCACGATCTCCGCCGCCCCCTGCATCACTGAGGAGGTGCCGTAGCGGACATTGACCACCGCGTCCGCGCCCAGGGCGTCCGCCTCGTCCACCATCCGCTTGGTGGCAATCTGCCGTGCCTCCAGCAGCAGCTCCTGGTACTCCCGTACCTCGCCGCCCACCAGGTTTTTCATCCCGGCCATAAAGTCCTTGCCGAAGCTCTTTGCCCGGACGGTGCTGCCCTTGACCAGGCCCAGCATCTCCAGCTCTTTTCCGGTGATGTAATCAGTATTGACCAGCATCATGTTCCTCTCCGCCTTTCCATTCTTCTAATCTTTGCCGCAGGGCCACAAAAATACCCACGACAGTGATGATGTTCACCGCGATCATCCCAAAGACGATCAGCGCCGCCAGAGGCACCCCCTCCAGCATGGGCAGCACCCAGGCCCACAGGGCCAGGTAGAGCAGCTCGACGGCCACCACGACCGCCACAGAGATCAGGGTGCTCTTCCGGTCTCTGTCCTTAGTATTTGTCCGCTTCATCCAGCTCCCCCTTTTTGATCTCCCGCAGCCGCTGCACCAGCGCCGCCAGCAGGGCGACGATGGACACCACCGGAATCGCCTCCAGGATGACAAACAGCCAGGCGGGCATGGGATCCTCCTCCATGCACCAGAGGTACAGGCCGAATATCCACACCAGCAGCAGGAGAATCACCGCCGCTGAGAAAATCGCCCCTCTGGGGGACTCCCGTTTTTTCCGTCCGTCAGACATCTGCGTTCCCTCCTTTTAATATTTGCTGGCCTCGTCCAGCTCCCCCCGGCCGATGTCCCGCAGCCGCTGTCGCAGGGCCAGAAGCACGCCGGCGATCACCGCCAGAGGAATCAGCTCCAGCACCGCCAGCACCCCCAATGGGATGGGGTCGGTGAAGTAGCCCCAGATCATAATCGCCATGACCGCCAGCATCAGCCCGATCATCACTGCCGTCGAGATCATCGCCCCTCTGGGGGACTCCCGCACATCGTTTTTCTGCTGATCCAGGAAGGCGGCGCCCTCCCGCTCCAGCCGGTTCATCTCCTCCAGCCAGAAGGCCCCGTCCAGCTGGCTCAGCTGCACCGCCTCCCGGCTCAGCCGCTGGCACAGCCCGCTGGCCTGCTCCAGATTCTCCTTCTGCCGCTCCAGCACCACCAGATGCCGCCGCAGACCGTCGTCCAGGGTGATGGTTCCCTGCTGAATGGATCGGATCTCAGAGAGCGGAAGGCCCAGCTTGCGCAGCAGCTTGATCTGCCGCAGGATGGCCACGTCCTCGTCGGAATAGGTTCGGTAGCCGTTCTCCCGGTTGCGCTGGGGAGAGAGCAGCCCCTCCGCCTCATAGAACCGGATGTTCTTTTTTGTAATGCCCACCAGGGTCTCCACCTCGTTGATTTTCACCGGTCTCTCCCCCTCTCTTCGGGTTTACTAGAATGCGTACGGAACAAAGCCGGGCCTTGAAAGCCAAGGCTTTCAAGGCCTATTGGCTTTGTTCAAGCGCAGGGATTTTGGGCGGCATAGGCCAAAATCCCTGCGCGTTCCATGTCAGCATTTCAATGCTGACATGGAAATACGCATCATAGCAATGGCTGAATTCTATACAAGTGGCTGAACACAGCCACTTGTATAGAATTGCGCGGCATTCGCCGCGCGAATAAACCGCTTGCGGTTTATTCGGTAGACATTACTATATACCTTCCACCAGGGGGAAGGTCAAGGATTTTGCAACAATTTTTCTCTTTTTCTTTGCCTCATCTTCCCCGGCGTGATATACTGACCTTACTATATCCAAGGAGGCCTTTTCTATGGCAGCAAATCAAAACGACAACCGCCCCCGGCAGAGCAATGTCTCTCTGGGCCTCCGGGCCCTGGTGCTGCTCTATGTGCTCTATCTGGTCTACGGCATCGTGGCCGCCTATGTCCGGGGTGACAGCGAGGCACTCAGTCTGCCTCTGACCATTGCCGCCGCCGGTATCCTGGGCGCTGCCGCCGTGGTCCTGCTGGTGCTCACCTATCGCCAGTGGCGGTCCCAGTCCTCCGAAGCGGAGCTGCCGGAAGCGGACGGCCCGGACGAAGGCGCGGACGACGCCGGGGACGCGCTCTGACTTTTTCTCCCCAATTACCCGCTTTTGGTCCAGTCTGATCGGTTGTCCCCGCCGTTTTTCGCTGTTTTTTCCGTTTTTTCGCTGGAAAATCCCGGAAATGAATTGACAAAACAGTAAAACGCTGGTATCCTTCTTTGTAACGGTTTGTTACTTTTCAGAGGAAGGTGTTACCATGCAGCAGTGTCCATCGGCTGTCCGCCGCTTTTTTCCGGGGCGTATTCTCTCTCTCGTCCTGACGCTGGCCCTTGTCCTGACCCTGTTCTCGGCCCAGGCCCTGGCCGTTGAGGCGGAAACGGAGGAGATCACTCCCGCCGACTCCATCACCCTTTCGGTGGCGGAGCTGGACGAGCCCGGCTATGACGACAGCTTCTTCTATCTGCTGGTAGGCCAGCAGTATTATCTCAGTCTGGACGGCCAACTGCTGGTCACCGCCGGTGAGCCGGAGACGCTCATCCAGCTCGTGCGCACGGCAGCGGAGGCCTATGTGACCGAGGACACCGTCTCCTGCGCCCTGGCCGACCCGGAGCAGCTGACCCTGTGCTATGGCTACGTCTCCTTCGGCGCCAGCGATGACCTGGAGGCCGCCGCACTGGCGCTCTCCGAGCAGCTCCAGGTGACCACGGTGGAGCGGACAGTTCAGGACGAGACGGTGCCCTATGAGCAGGTTCGGGCAGAGGATCCGGAGCGCTATGTGGACGAGGCGCCGGTAGTCACCCCCGGTTCTGACGGTCTGAATCGGGTCACCTGGGAGGTCACCTGTCTCAACGGCGAATTCCAGGACGCCAAAGTGGTGGACACTCAGGTGCTGACCGAGGCGGTGGATGAGGTCACCACCGTGGGCACTAAGGAGCGCCCCGAGTACATCTGGCCTGCCAGCGGCCGCATCTCCTCCAGATTTGGCCCCCGGAACATCGCCGTGGGCTCCAAGAACCACAAGGGCATCGACATTGCCGCCTCCTACGGCAGCGACATTGTGGCCGCCAAGGCCGGCACCGTCATCTATTCCCAGTGGAACAGCAGCGGCTACGGTTACCTGGTCAAGATTGAGCACGAGGACGGGGACGTGACTTACTACGCCCACAACTCCTCTCTGACGGTCAGCGTCGGGGACGAGGTGCAGCAGGGGGACGTCATCGCCAAGGCGGGCTCCACCGGCCGCTCCTCCGGCACCCACTGCCACTTCGAGATCCGGGTGGACGGTACGCCGGTGAATCCGCTGGATTATCTGGAATCTTAAATACATATGGCAATGCCGCAGGACGGGCTCGTTCTGCGGCATTTTGCTTTTCAAAACAGCGTATACGTTTGTCTCCCGTCACTCGCAGGCCAGCGCCAGCAGCTCCAGCACCTGAGCCAGCTTCCCCGCCTCCACCTGTCCCGGTGCGGAGGCCCGGGCGGCTGAGCCGAAGGTGAGGGCGGAGCCGAACACCTCGCCGGAGAGGCGGCTCACCGCCCCCAGGGCCCCCATGCTCATGGTGACCACCGGCCGGGCTGCTGCGCGGCTGCGGGCCCGGGTGGCAGAGAGCAAGGTGAGCACATCCTCCGGGCTGCGGGGCATGACGGCAATCTTGGAGAGATCCGCCCCCAGCTCCTCCATCTTTTCCAGCCGGGCCACCAGCTCCGCCTCAGGGGGCGTCTTGTCAAAATCGTGGTTGGAGAGAACCACCTTCACGCCCTTTTCATGGCAGAAAGCAATCAGCTCCCCCACCAGCTCGTCCCCGGTGAAGGCCTCGATGTCCATCAGATCCACCAGGCCGCTCTCCGCCAGGGTGCGGATGACGCGGGCGTAGCCCTCCTCTGAGATGGGCCGCTGTCCGCCCTCTTTCGCCGTGCGGAAGGTGGCCAGAATGGGCAGCTCCCCCAGGGTCTCCCGGAGGGCCTTCGCCGCCTCCAGCAGCTTCCCTGCATCCTCCACATCGCCGTACCAGTCCAGCCGCCATTCCGCCAGGTCGGCAGGGACGGACTGCACCTGCTCCGCCTCGGCCAGCAGCTGCTCCAGCGTCTCCCCCAGGACGGGGACAATGATCTTTGGACGGCCTGTCCCAATGGAGAGGCCCCGCACGATTACCGGTTCCACAGTCACCCCTCCTCAGATGCC
>CAMELY010000085.1 GCA_945926565.1 uncultured Clostridia bacterium
CACGGCGGATTCCGCCCCGGCGGGACTGTACAAGCAGCTGATTGCGGTGGTGATCGGCCTGGTGCTCTTTTTTGCTCTCTCCATTCTGCTGCGGGATCTGGAGCTGGCCAAAAAGTTCCGCTGGCCCGCCGCCATCGGCGCGGTGATTCTGCTGGCCTTCAACCTGCTGCTGGGCGAGACGCTGTTCGGCGCGAAAAACTGGATCTCCCTGGGCCCCCTGTCCTTCCAGCCCTCTGAGCTGGTCAAGGTGGTCTTTGTGCTGGTGGGGGCCACCACCCTGGACCGGATGTTTGCCCGGCGGAACCTGGTCTTTACCCTGGTCTTCTCCGCCTATTGCGTGGGCTGCCTCGCCCTGATGAGCGACTTCGGCACCGCCCTCATCTTTTTCGTGGCCTTTCTGGCCATCGCCTTTCTCCGCTCCGGCGACCTGCCCTCGGTGGCCTTTATGACTGCCGCCGCGGTCTTCGCCTGCTTCCTCATTCTGGAGTTCAAGCCCTATATCGCAAACCGGTTCGCCGTCTACCGCCATGTCTGGGAGGACAGCGCCGGTCTGGGCTATCAGCAGACCCGCACCCTCTCCGCCCTGGCCAGCGGCGGCCTGTTCGGCCAGGGGGTGGGCAACGGCTGGCTGAAAAAGATCGGCGCCGCCAACACCGACCTGGTCTTCGGCGTGCTGGCGGAGGAGCTGGGCCTGATCATCGCCATTCTGGCGGTGGCAGTCATCATTCTGCTGGCCCTGTTCACCGTGAAGTCCGCCGCCACCGGCCGCTCCTCCTTCTATGTCATCGCCGCCTGCTCCACCGCCATGATCTTCCTGGTGCAGACCATGCTCAACGTCTTTGGCTCCACCGACCTGCTGCCGCTGACCGGCGTGACCTTGCCCTTTGTCTCCTGCGGCGGCTCCAGTATGATGTCCTGCTGGTGTCTGCTGGCCTATATCAAGGCAGCCGACACCCGCCAGAACGCCGGCATTGCCGTCCGCCTGCCCAAGCGGAGTAAGGGTGTCCGCTCCTCCGAGCCGGCGGTCTCCCCCATTCCGGACATCCCGGATCATCCCTTTCGCTCCGCCCAGGCCGCCCAGGGGCGGCAGGACACGGCGGCGACCCAGCCCCTGGGCCGCTTTGACACCCGCACCGACCTCTGGGATCCGGACGGTTTTTCCGCCGAGCTGTCCATCCATGTGGACGACGAGGACAGCGCAGATTGGGAGGATGAACTATGAAAAAGCTGCGCGGACGAACCTGGTTTGTCCTGTTGTTTATCCTGCTGCTGACGGCGGGAATGTGCATTCTGGTGGGTATGTATGTAGTGCAGGGCAGCGACTGGGCCTCCTTCTCCGCCAACTCCCACCTCTATACCAACGGCCGGATCGCCACCGGAACCATTACCGACCGCAACGGCCTGCTTCTCTTTGACGGAGAGACCGGTGCTTACGCCGAGGATGCCGCAACCCGGGAGGCCACCCTCCACGCTGTGGGCGACGACTACGGCAACATCGTCTCCGGCGCCAAGGTGCTCTTTTCCCCGTATATGGCCGCCTACAACCCCATCACCGGTGTTGGCAGCCAGGGCAACCGGGTAACCCTCACGATCGACGCCGGGCTGAACCGCACCGCCTACGAGGCGCTGGCTGGGCGTCGCGGCACCGTCGCCGTCTATAACTACAAGACAGGAGAGGTGCTGTGCATGGTCTCCTCCCCCGCCTTTGACCCGGAGGACTCCGCGGCTGTGCTGGAGGCGGTCAATCAGGGGGATCCCCGGTATGACACCGTCTACCTCAACCGGTTCCTTTCCTCCTCCTTTACCCCCGGCTCCATCTTCAAGATCGTCACCGCTGCCGCCGCCATTGACCGGCTCAACGCCCTGGAGGATTTTTCCTATTCCTGCAGCGGCGCCCTGGAGGTGGGCGGAGACACCGTCACCTGCCCCTCCGCCCACGGAGAGCAGGATCTGGCCCAGGCACTGGCCAACTCCTGCAACGGGGCCTTTGCCCAGCTGGCTATCCAATTGGGCGGCGAGGTGCTGCAGCAGTACACCCAGGCCGCCGGCCTGCTGGATCCGGTGGAGGTCAACGGCCTCTCCTCCGCCAAGGGCAGCTTCACCCCCACGGAGGACACCGCCTACCTGGGCTGGTCCGGCGTGGGGCAGTACACCAATCTGGTCAACCCCTGCTCCGAACTGGTGCTCATGGGCTGCATCGCAGGGGAGGGCGAGGCAAAAAATCCCACCCTGCTCAAGTCGGTGACCAGCAGCCTGGAGCTGCCCGCCTCCTTTGTCTCCACCTCAGACGCCTCCATCGGCTGGAGCGGCGAAACCTGCCGCCAGCTCAAGGCGCTGATGCGCAACAACGTGATCAGCCATTACGGCCAGGATCAATTCGGAGATCTCCCCGTCTGCGCCAAGTCCGGCACCGCCGAGGTGGGAACGGACCGCCCCCACGCCTGGTTCGTGGGCTTTGTGGACGACCCGGACAGCCCCTACGCCTTTGTGGTTCTGGTGGAAAACGGCGGCTCCGGCAGTCAGGTGGCCGGCAGCATCGCCGCCACGGTGCTCAATCAGCTGGCCGGTTCCTGAAGCAGTTTCTTTCCGCCGCTCTCCCGCTCCCCGATTGGAAAAGGGGGGCGGGATTTTTGGTTTTCCCGGGCTCAGGCATCGTTTTCCCTCCCCGAAATGTTTTTTACTGAACTTTTACAAATCATTCTTGCAATTTCAAAAGTTATCAGTATAATAAGAATAGAAAGAGCCGTAATCCCATTTGACAGAAAGGACGTGCATCTTATGAGCGGCACACTGCCTATTATCACCATCAGCCGCCAGTCCGGCAGCCGGGGCCGTGAGGCAGGAAAGCTGCTGGCCAAGCAGCTGGGCATCCCCTATTATGATTATGAGATTCTGGATCGCTCCGCCAAGGAGAGCGGACTTGCCCCGGAGCTCTTTGAGCGGGCGGAATCCTCCGCCGCCGCCATGCTGGACCGGCTGGAGCAGGGCCTTCCGGCCACCGATATCTCCATCAATACGGAGCTGTTTGAGGTGCAGTCCAAAATCATCCGCTCCCTGGCGGAGCAGGGTCCCTCTGTCATGATCGGCCGCTGCGCGGACACCGTGCTGCAGGACTTCCCCAACGTGGTGAATATTTACATCTATGCCTCAGAGGCCCGCCGCATTCAAAACACCATGGAGAAAAAGGGCATCAGCGAGAAGATGGCCGCACGCTTTATCCGCTCGGTGGACCGGGGCCGCAGCGCCTATCATAACTTTTTCTCTCAGCACAGCTGGGGGGATATGTCCGCCTACGACCTGTGCATCTGCACCGATTCTCTCACACCGGAGGAAACCGCCCAGGCCATCGCGGCATTTCTCTCCCTGCGCTGCAAATAAATCAAGCCGCGCCCTGCGATTATCTCGCAGGGTCTCTGCGGCCACAGGAGGCAATGAACAGCCATGAAGAACCTTCCCTTCCCCCTTCTCTCGGAAGAACACTACAGCGAAGAGATGAGCCAGCTGATGCTCAAGCTGGAACAGCTGCGCCAGGCCAGCGGCAGCTGCGAGCGTCTTCCGGAACAGGGCATCTACTGGGAATACTATGCGCCGGACAACGGCTGCGACAAGGTAATCGTCATCAGCCACGGCTTTACGGAATCCACACTGGAGTACTCTGAGCTGATCTGGTATTTTCTCCGGGCGGGGTATGGCGTCTTTATCTGCGACCATATGGGCCACGGCAAGTCCTACCGGCTGGTGCAGCAGACCTGGCTCACCCACACCGCCTCTTTCTCCGAGTACATCAAGGATTTCCACCACCTGATCACCAAGGTGGTGCTGCCCCGGAGCCAGGGGAAAGCCCGGTACCTCTTCGGCCACTCCATGGGCGGCGCCATCGCCATCCTCTATCTGGAGCAGTACCACGACGAGTTCCAGAAGGCGGTGCTCAGCTCTCCCATGGTCTCCCCCTCCGCAGGCGAATTGCCTGACTTTCTGGGGGGCGCCCTGGCCAGCTTTATGTGCATGCTGGGCAAGGGTGAAAAGCCCATCCCCACCCAGCATCCCTTTGACGGTCAGGATCACTGGGAGAGCAACAACTGCACCACCTCCAAGGCCCGATACCTCTGGTATCTCAACCAGCAGCGCCGGGATCTGGACCGGCAGAACTCCGCCGCCACCTACTCCTGGGCCAAGGAAGCGGTCAATGTCCAGTATCCCATCCTGGCCCAAGCCTACACAGTGCAGATTCCTGTCCTCCTCTGTCAGGCGGCGCTGGACACCATCGTCAATCTGCCGCCCCAGGACGATTTGGTGCACCTGCTGCCCCAGGGGCGCAAAATCGTCTACCATGACGCCAAACATGAGATCTACCGCAGTGCCAATCCTACGCTGGAGAAGTTTCTCGTTGACATCTTTGCCTTCTTGGACGAGGAATGACGCCGCAATCTCCTTTCTTTTCCCGCCCCGGTGTATTTTCAGATGCACTGGGGCGGGAAATCTGTTATACTGGAGCCACATCAAGAGAAAGAGGGAATTTCCCATGCCCCAGCTCAGCCACCGTGTTCAGACCTTTACCGACTCAGTCATCCGCCGTATGACCCGGATCAATAACCAGCAGCCCGGCTCTATCAACCTCAGCCAGGGCTTCCCGGA
The DNA here is from genome assembly GCA_945926565.1 of uncultured Clostridia bacterium. Taxonomy (GTDB): domain Bacteria; phylum Bacillota; class Clostridia; order Oscillospirales; family Oscillospiraceae; genus Onthomonas. Next base: position 4,636 of record CAMELY010000085.1, read on the forward strand.
CTTCGACCCACCCCGGGAGATCACCGACGCATTGGCCCGGGCCGCCCAGGAGGGCCCTCACCAGTACGCCATCACCTTCGGCGCGCCCAATTTTCGCCAGGCCCTGGCGGACAAGTACAGCCCCACTATGGGCCGCTCCATCGACCCGGAGCGGGAGGTGCTGGTCACCTGCGGCAGCACCGAGGCCATGATGGCCGCCGTTATGACAGTCTGCAATCCCGGGGACAAAATCATTATTTTCAGCCCCTTCTATGAAAACTACGGCGCAGACGCCATTCTCTCCGGGGCAGAGCCCATTTTTGTCCCGCTGACGCCGCCGGAGTTTTCCTTTGACCCTGTCGTTCTGGAGGACGCCTTCCGGCAGGGGGCCAAGGCGCTGATTTTATGTAACCCTTCCAACCCCTGCGGCAAGGTGTTCACACTGGAGGAGCTGACCCTCATCGGTAATCTGGCGCAAAAATACGACGCCTTTGTCATCACCGACGAGGTCTACGAGCACATTGTCTTTGCCCCTTATCAGCATATCTCCATGGCCAGTCTCCCCGGCATGTGGGAGCGCACCATCACCTGCAACTCCCTGTCTAAGACCTATTCCATCACCGGCTGGCGGCTGGGCTTTCTGCTGGGGCCGGCCGAGGTGGTGGAGGCGGCCAAAAAGGTGCATGACTTTCTCACCGTGGGCGCCGCCGCACCCCTCCAGGAGGCGGCCTGCGTGGGGCTCCGGTTCGGGCCAGAGTATTATGACTGGCTCCGGGAGCTGTACACGAAAAAGCGGGATCTGCTCTGTGACGGTCTGGATGCGCTGGGACTGAAGCACACCCGGCCCCAGGGCACCTATTTCGTGCTGCTGGACATCAACGATTTTCTGGCCATGGAGCAGTTCCGGGGCTGGACGGATCTCCAGTTCTGCGAGTGGATGATCCGGGAGATCGGCGTGGCCGCGGTGCCCGGCTCCAGCTTCTTCCGGGAGCCGGTGAATCACCTGATCCGCCTCCATTTCGCCCGGGGCGAGGAGGTGCTCGCCGAGGCGGTGCGCCGAATGGGCAGGCTTGCGGAGCTACTGAAATAGGATGGAGCGGCCAGAACGCAGGCCCGTCAGGCTGAAGGGCTATGACTACAGCAGCAACGCCGCTCATTTTGTAACCATCTGCACCCACAACAGGCAGGAATTGCTGTCAACAATTGCCGTAGGGGAGGGCCTCTGCGCCCTCCCTGTGCTCACATTGACTGCTATCGGGCAAGAGGTAGCGCGCAGCATCCAGTATATCAGCAGCGCTTATCCCACCGTCTCGGTGGACAAATATATCATTATGCCCAATCATGTGCACCTTTTGATCACTTTGGTACCCACGGGAGGGCACAGAGGCCCTCCCCTACCCAAGCTGATTGGGCAATTCAAATCATATACCACTCACAAATT
>CAMELY010000086.1 GCA_945926565.1 uncultured Clostridia bacterium
CAGCCCTCCACCACCCTCTCCGGCGGCGAGGCCCAGCGGGTCAAGCTGGCCACTGAGCTGTCCAAGGCCTCCACCGGAAAGACCTTTTATATTCTGGACGAGCCCACTACCGGTCTCCACGCGGCAGACGTCCACAAGCTGTTGGAGGTGCTCCAGCGGCTCACCGAGGTGGGCAACACCGTGCTGATCATCGAGCACAATCTGGACGTCATCAAGACGGCGGACTACCTCATCGACCTGGGTCCCGAGGGGGGCGCAGGGGGAGGCACGGTGGTCTGCACCGGCACCCCGGAGGAGGTTGCCGCCTGTCCTCAGTCCTACACCGGAAAATATCTCAAGCCCCTGCTGGAGCGGGGATGACCGGTTCCCGTCCGCTGACTGTCTTTCGCGAAATTTAACGTTTTTATAATCGTTCTTTTCAGCTTTCTATGCTATACTGTATCCGCTTTTCCAAAGCGCCTCCCTGGCAGGGCTGGGGAGCAAGCTGCACCTGACGCCCCAGCATAGAGGAGGATGTTCTTTGTTTGACTGGCTGACCGGCTCCCTGGCCGGAAAATATGTATTCACCTTTTTCGCCTCCATGATTCCGGTCATGGAGCTGCGGGGGGCCATCCCCATCGGCGTGGGCCTGGGCCTGCCTCTGGTGCCCACCATTGTCACCTGCATTCTTGGCAATATGGTTCCCGTCCCCTTTATCATCCTGTTCATCCGGCGCATCTTTCAGTGGATGCGCACCCTGCTGCCCAAGCTGGACGGCCTGGTCACCCGGATGGAGAACAAGGCCTACAGCAAAAAGGATCTGATCGACCGGTACAAAATGCTGGGCCTGTACATCCTGGTGGCGATTCCCCTCCCCGGCACCGGCGCCTGGACCGGCTCTCTGGTGGCCGCCCTCTTTGACATCCGGCTGAAAAACGCCTTTCCCATCATCTTCGCCGGCGTGATCACCGCCGGACTGGTGATTGGGCTGCTCACCGGCGGCGTGGTTGCCCTGCTGTGACCGATCTCTGCCCTCCGCCATAGAATGGACTGAGGTGAGGGATATGGAACCGCTGACTGCCGTCGTCGCCCTGCTGGCCGCCTTCGGTCTGGCCGCCCTGCTCTGGCTCTGTCTGGGCCGGCTGCTGCTGCCGGTGGGGGCTATGGAGCCGGTGCAGGTGTCCCTGATGCCCGGCCCCAGTTTGGAGCAGAATCTAAAGGGGCTCCAGTGGCTGGCCGCTGTCGGGCTGCTGGATGCCCGGGTGACGGTGATTGACCCCGGCCTGCTGCCTCAGGAGCGGGCAGAGACGCTGCGGCTGCTCCGCCGCTGGCCGGGGATTCCCCTGGTCTCCGTGGAGCGGAGGCATTGAGGGAAGACTATGAAAGCTGCACCACGGCGGGGGCAAGCCCCCGCCCTACGTCAGCATTTATCTATGGATCTGCAATTGACCAAGCCTTGAAGCTGTCGAATATCCTTTCGGCAGCTTCAAGCATAAATTCCGTTCAAAGGAAGGAGGAGGACAGATGCTGGAACCGGAGCTGCCGGAGGAATCCGGCCGGGAGACCCTGGAGGCCACTGCCGAGGCGGTGATCTTTCAGAATCAGGATAACGGCTACACGGTCCTCCGCTGTTCCGGCGGAGGGGATCACTTTACCGCCGTGGGCATTATGCCCCGGGTGGCCCCCGGAGAGCTGCTCACCCTGGAGGGGAGCTGGGTGACTCACCCCTCCTTTGGGGATCAGTTCAAGGCGGACTCCGTCCAGCTCCGGCTGCCCACCGGCGCCGAGGCCATCTACCGCTATCTGGCCTCCGGCGTCATCAAGGGCATCGGGGAGAAAATGGCGAAAAAGCTGGTGGATCAGTTCGGGGAGGACACCTTTGAGGTGCTGGAGTTCCACCCGGAGCAGCTGTCCTCCCTCAAGGGCATCACCGCCAAGAAGGCCCGGGCCATTCAGGCGGAGTTCATCCAGAAATCCGGCATGCGCAGCCTGCTGGAATTTCTCACCCAGCACGGCCTCCCGGCGGAGCTGGGGCCCAAGCTGTGGAAGGTCTACGGCCCCGGAGCCCTGGAGGTGCTCCACGTCAACCCCTATGTGCTGCTGGGGGGCGACCTGGGAGTGGATTTCGCCACTGCCGACCGGCTGGCCGCGGCGGCCGGCATCCACGCAGACGACGCCCAGCGGCTGGAGGCGGGGGTGCTCTACACCCTGAGTCACAATCTGGACAACGGGCACGTCTTTCTCCCCCGGGACAAGCTGCTCCAGACGGCGGGCCGATTGCTCTCCACCGACCCCCAGATCCCCATCGGCCCCGACCTGCTGGACGAGGCCCTGGATGCCCTCTCCATCCGGGGCAAAGTGGTTCAGCAGGAGATTCTGGGCCTCCCCGCCGTCTACCGGAGCGATCTCTATGAGGCGGAGGAGTACATCGCCCAGCGGCTCCGGGAGATGGCGGCCAACGAGCTGGTGGTGCCCGATCAGCTCTCCCAGCTGGTGGATCGGGTAGAGCAGGAGGCGGGCATCCACTACGCCGCCCAACAGCGCCAGGCGGTGGAGCTGGCCGCCCGGCGGCAGGTGATTCTGCTCACCGGCGGCCCGGGCACCGGCAAGACCACCACCCTCAAGGGCATTCTGGCCTGCTTTGAGGCCATGGGGCTGGAGACCGCCCTGGCCGCCCCCACCGGCCGGGCCGCCAAGCGGCTGGGGGAGCTGTGCAATGCCGAGGCATTCACCATCCACCGGCTTCTGGAGGCGGGCTATGACCAGGAGACGGATCAGCTGGCCTTTACCCACAACGAGGATAACCCCCTGGACGCCGAGGCGGTCATCGTGGACGAGATGAGTATGGTGGACATCCCCCTCATGGATTCCCTGCTCCGGGCAGTCTCCGGTTACTGCCGGCTGGTTCTGGTGGGCGACCCGGATCAGCTGCCCAGCGTGGGACCCGGCCAGCTCTTCGACCACCTGATCCGCAGCGGGGTGATTCCCACCGTCCAGCTCACCGAGATCTTCCGCCAGGCCCAGCAGTCCCAGATTGTCATGGGCGCCCACCAGATCAACCAGGGTCTGCTGCCCCCGCTGGTCAACCGGGGCGGCAGTCAGGACTTCTTCTTTCTCCGGCGGCTCCAGGGAGAGCAGGCGGTGCAGACGATTGTGGAGCTGTGCAAGACCCGCCTGCCCCAGAAGATGGGGATTCCCGCCGACCAGATTCAGGTGCTCTCCCCCACCCGGCGGTATATCACCGGCACCGCCAGCCTGAACAAGGCCCTCCAGGAGGCGCTGAATCCCCCGGCGGACGGCAAGGGGGAAGTCAAGTGCGGCTCGGTGGTCTTTCGCACCGGCGACCGGGTGATGCAGATCAAGAACAATTACGACATCCTCTGGCGGGAGGAGGATGGGCTCAAGGGCGGCATGGGGATTTTTAACGGAGACATCGGTACCGTCCTCTCCGCAGAGCCTCACGAGCGCATTGTCACCGTCAGCTTTGACGGCCGGGTGGTGGAGTACACCTCTGACCTGCTCCCGGAGCTGGAGCTGGCCTATGCCATGACCGTCCACAAGTCTCAGGGCAGCGAGTACCGGGCGGTGATTCTGGCTGCCGTCAGCGGCGCACCCATGCTGCTGACCCGGGGTGTGCTGTATACCGCCGTCACCCGGGCCAGGAGTCTGTTTATTGCCGTGGGAGATGAGCAGGTACTGGACAAGATGGTGCAGAACAACCGCCAGACCCGGCGGTACAGCGGCCTCCGGGCCCGGCTCACCGGCCAGGTGGGGCCGGCGGAGGTCAACGGGGAACTGCCCTTTTAAGCGCAGAAACGCCCAGCCTCGGGAAAATAATCCTGAGACTGGGCGTTGTTATTGTGTCGTCAGCTCTGTCCCGGGATAATAGTGGGCCAGAATCTCAGAATAGGTCATCCCCTGCTCCGCCAGCACGTTGGCCCCGTACTGGCTCATGCCCACCCCATGGCCGTAGCCGGTGACATAGAAGGTGACCTTGTCCTCGCCGCACTCCACCTCAAAGGTGGCGGAGCGGAGGGAGCAGAGACTGCGCAGCTCCTGGGCGGTGACGGTGACCCCGCCCACGGTGAAGGCGGCGGGCGCGCCGCTGTCGTCCGTCTCCGGTGTGCCGAACCAGTCCTTGCAGGGGCCGGAGAGGTCCGCCGCCGGGTAGGCCGCCAGGAAGAGGTCGGAAAACTCCTGGGCGGTCAGCGTGACCACGCTGTAATAGTTGGGGGCGTCCTCCTCCCCCTCGGGGCTGTCCACCGACACCAGGTAGGGCACGCTCCTGCCCCAGACCGCCTGGGCGGAGCGGGTCTTGCCGGCGGAGGAGGCGTGGAACACAGCCAGAATCGGCTCTCCCTCCCAGGTGAGCACCTGGCCTTGGGTGGCCTCCAGGGCGGCGGCAATCCGGTCCGCGTAGCTCTGCTGCTCCTCCTCCGGCCACTGGGCCAGCCTGTCCTCCCGGGAGATCCAGGCCTGGCAGCAGCTGTAATCGGTGCACACGTCCGCCTCCGGGTGGGCCTCCTTGGGATGGGCCAGGTGATACAGGGTATAGGTGCGGGCGGCCACCGCCTGGGCCTTCAGCGCCTCCTCCTGAAAGGACGCGGGCATCTCCGCCGCCAGCACCCCCCACAGGTAGTCCTCCAATTCCATGGCCTCCACCGTCCCGTCCGGGAGCAGCACCCGCAGCTGGGTCTTGTCCGATCCGCTGTCCGCCTGCTCCCCCGTCTTGGCGCTGGAGGCCTGTACATCGTCTTGGACCTCATCAGAAGGCGCCTGCTCTGCCGCTGCGTCAGTTCCCTCCTCCAAAGCGGAAGCAGGCGCAGTGACCGGTTCCTCTTCTTGGGATTCCTCCTGATCCTGGGCCGGCAGCTCCGGTGCGGACTGCTCCCGGGGCAGGACGCCCAGGGGCAGCACCAGCAGCGCCAGTATCAGGGCGGCGGACAACAGGGTGATCCGATGCAGCATAGGCGTTCTCTCCTTGCAATTATTCCGTTTCGCTTGTGCAAAATTTTGGTATACACGGCGAAAACAACAACTGTATTTGGCTTATTATGACAGAAGTGATTCGATTCATTCATATCCGGAGGGGAATGGCGTTGACTTCTCCCGACAGTTACGATATACTGAGAACAATGGTTCCCGAAAAGCCGGACGGATCGGTTTCGCGGGGATACCTGTGATTATTCCAGAGAAAAGGCGCTGAACAGCTATGAGCAGAACTCTCTCCCCCGAGACCACCCAATACATCCAGGAGCTGAGCCATCAGCTGCAGGGAACCAAGCCTCTGCGGCCGGAGCTGTATGAAAAATATCAGGTCAAACGCGGCCTGCGCAATCCGGACGGCACCGGCGTCATGGCCGGCCTCACCCAGGTGGGCAGCGTTCAGGGCTACTATCTCCAGGACGGCGAGAAGACCCCGGCAGAGGGCCGTCTGATCTATCGGGGCATCAATGTGGAGGATCTGATCCGGGGCTGCGTCTCCGAGGGTCGGTTTGGCTTTGAGGAGACCGCCTATCTGCTGCTCATGGGCCAGTTGCCCAACCGGCAGCAGCTATCCAGCTTCCAGCAGGCCCTGGAGGAGATGCGCCCGCTGCCCCATATGTTCACCGAGGATATGATTCTCAAGGCGCCCAGTAAGGACCTGATGAACAAGCTGGCCCGCAGCGTCCTGACCCTCTATTCCTATGACCAGGATCCGGAAACTATGACGGTGGAAAATCAGCTGCGGCTGTCCATGCAGCTCATCGCCCAGACCCCCATGATTGTGGCCCACGCCTATGCCGCCAAGCGGTGCTATTTTGACAAGGGCTCCCTCTACCTCCACCGGGCCCAGACCGGAAAGGGGACGGCGGAGAACTTCCTGGCCGCCGCCCGGGATGACCAGCACTACACCGAGGACGAGGCCCGGCTGCTGGACCTCTGCCTCATCCTCCACGCGGAGCACGGCGGCGGCAACAACTCCACCTTTACCTGCCGGGTGATCTCCTCCTCCTACACCGACATTTTCTCCTCCATCGCGGCGGCAGTGGGCTCCCTGAAGGGGCCCCGGCACGGCGGCGCCAA
>CAMELY010000087.1 GCA_945926565.1 uncultured Clostridia bacterium
TCAGCTTGTCAAAGAACCCCGGTTTTCAACGAGCGAAAACCGGGGTTCTTTCATGAAAACGGATAAAAAGCATAAAATAGGAGTAGAGGCAGGAGTTCTTCCAACTCCAAACTGCCAGTTTTTTCAGGTTCATGGCAGCAAACTTTAGCCTCACCCAGGAAGCAACCCGAGCCAGGCCTCTATGGTGTGTATATCTCATGCCGTGTTTTTCTTTTGCGTCCGCAAAGACCCGTTCAATCGTTTCCTTGCGCTGCGCATAGAGCGCTTTGCCCAGCTCTGTCTTGCGCAGCTGTTCCACCAAATCCAGGTGCTCCTGCCAGATGTGGGTGTTGAAAACCTTCTGTCCTTTTTCGGTTGCTCCACATTTTGCCTTGCCCGGGCAATATACACATTCCTTTGGTACACTCCGGTAAGTGCGTTTTCCATTGCGGTCTGTAGTCGTATGCCGCAAAACACCGCCATTGGGGCAAAAGTATTCGTCCGCTGCCGGATTATATTCATATTTCCAGGGACGATACCTGTCCAACTTCCCTTTGTACCGAGTATATGGCAGGATCGGGATATTGCTGTCATCTAATGTCTTCTTTGCAATCCAAGGAGTTTTGTAGCCTGCGTCCATAACAATAAATTTGCCATTTCCGGGAAATCTTGCGGTGACAGAATTGTATACGGCGTCCCAGGCCACACTGTCGTGGATGTTTCCGGCGGTGACCTCTACAGCCAACACAATCCCTCGTTTGTCACTGGCTGTGTGTGCTTCATATGCGAATTGCCGTTCATGCTCACCCTTCACAAACATACCACAATCCGGATCTGTGGTTGAGACAGTCTTTTCTACCGTTGCCCCTCCGGAAGGGCCGCCCTGGTCATCGTCATCATCATCTTCAATGGGCTTTTTGCCCAGCTTAGCTCGTTCCGCGTTTACCTCTTCCCGCAGCTGCTGTTCATAGATTTTCGCTGCCTTGGCAACCTGTTCCTTTCGGAATTTCTTTTTGTTGGCAGACGCCTTAATGTGAGTCCCGTCAATAAAGACAACACTGGGTTCTACCATCCGGTTGTTAATCGCCTTGTTAAGAATATGCGCGAAGATTTCTTCCGTCAGTTCCGGCGGAAAACGCTTGCAGAAGGCATAGCTCACTGTGGCAAAATGGGGGATTTCATCCAGAAGTCCATAGCCGAGGAACCAACGATAGGACAGCGTGTCATTGATCCGCTCATAGGTCTGTCGCAGCGATGGGATGCCGAACAAATGCTGGATCAGCACCATCTTGATCAGCACTACCGGGTCTGTACCTGGCCTGCCGTTTGTATGGCAATAGTAAGGTGACAGGCGTTCGTACAGCCATTCATAATCCATGACCTTCTCTATTTTCCGCAGCAGATGGTCTTTGGGCACCAGTGCATCTAAATCTGTAATCACTGGCTCCTGCCGGGCATCTTTTCTCCACTGTTCCATGACTTCGCCCCCTTTTCCTCTATTATACAGGAAAAGGGGGCGTTGTGGGACTTTTTTGACAGGCTGAGCGCAGGAACCGATGAACGACGGTTCCTGCGCTTTTGCATAGCTAAAATTATGTCAACTTATAGGTGACCATCCAGTGGTTGAGCTGAATCAGCCAGGCAATCATCTGGGGCCCCGCCATGAGCTGACCGAACCAGGGCTTTCCATAGTCCCCGGCGTCCGCCAGCAGGCCCTGCTCCAGGGCCCGGTGATCCACCACATTGTGGATGGGGGCGTTGGGGTCGGATAGGATCTCCCGCAGCCGGGCCTTGGCCAGCTGCTCAAAGAGGGGGTTGTGGGTCTTGGGATAGGGGGACTTGGGCCGCAGGCGGACGTCCTCCGGCAGCAGCCCGAAGGCGGCGTCCCGCAGCACCTGCTTGCGCACCCCGTCCCTGCTCTTCATCTCCCAGGGGATGTTCCAGACGTATTCCAGCAGCTGGTGGTCGCAGAAGGGCACCCGCACCTCCAGGCCGGAGTACATGCTCATCCGATCCTTCCGATCCAGCAGGTTGGTCATAAACCAGTTCAGGTTGAGCCAGCCGATCTCCCGGCGGAGCACCTCCTCCGGGGACTCCCCTTCCAGTCTGGGGGTCTCCGCCCGGCTCTCCCGGCAGCGGAACCGGGCGTATTCCTCCAGCTCCAGTCCCTGGACAATGCCTTTGTCCAGCACCGCCGTCCGGGCGGAGAAGTCCATGCACCAGGGGAAGGTGCCGCTCTCCAGCATATCCTTCCGGTGAAACCAGGGATAGCCCCCGAAAATCTCGTCGGAGCACTCCCCGGAGAGGGCCACGGTGTGGTTTTTCCGGATCTCCCGGCAGAAGTAGAGGAGGGAGGAGTCCACATCCGCCATGCCGGGATAATCCCGGGCCTCGGTGGCCGCCTCCAGCAGCTCCACCAGCGGTTCCTGGGGACAGGTGAGCACCCGATGCCGGGTGCCGAAGGCCTGGCTCATCCGCTCCACCCAGGGCCAGTCGGCGTCCGGCTGGAAGGCGCTGGCGTGGAAGAACTCCCGGTTGCCGGTGTAGTCGAAGGAGTAGGTCTCCAGTGGCGGCCTGCCCTGGGCCTCATATTCCCGGGCGGCCACGGCGGTGATGATGGAGGAGTCCAGCCCACCGGAGAGCAGGGTGCACAGCGGCACGTCGCTGACCAGCTGCCGTCGGATGGCCCCGGTGAGCAGCCAGCGCAGATGGGCCACCGTGTCCTCATAATTTTCCTCGTGGGGCAGGCTCTCCAGCTGCCACCAGCGGGAGAGGACGGCGGCCTCCCGCTTCATCCGGAGCATGTGACCGGGGGGCACCTCAGAGATGCCGGCGAACACCCCGTGGCCCGGGGTGCGGGCGGGATTGACCGCCAGAATCTCCTGCCAGGTCTCCCGGTCCGCTTCGGGAGTGAGACCGGGGTAGCGAAACAGCGCCTTGGGCTCCGAGGCGAAGACCAGGGTTTTGTCCGCCCAGGCGAAGAACAGGGGCTTTACCCCGCACCGGTCCCGGAGTAGCAGCAGCTCCTCCCCGTCCCAAAAGGCAAAGGCAAAAATGCCCTCTAAGTACTCCCCCACCTCCGGGCCGTACTCCATGCAGGCGTGGAGCAGCACCTCGGTGTCTGAATGGGTGGAAAACGAATGGCCCAGGGAGGCCAGCCGGCTGCGCAGGGCGTCGGTGTTGTACAGCTCCCCGTTGTAGCAGACGGCACAGGTGCGCCCCTCCCGGGTGTAGGTCATGGGCTGCTGGCCCTGGGCGGGGTCGATGACCGCCAGACGGCGGTGGGCCAGCAGGCAGTGGGCGTCCCGCCACAGGCCCCGGTCGTCCGGCCCCCGGCGGGCCAGGGGCTGAATCATGTTCCAGCCCACCACCTGCCACTCCGGGCCCCGGTTGTCTCGGGTAAAGTCACAAAAACCGGCAATTCCGCACATAGACAGACCTCCTAACTGCCTCAGCATATGCCGCCGGCAGTCAGGAGGTGCTTTTCTTGTGTGGGATGTACGTCCCTTATTCCGAAATCAGGTTTCGGAGATCCTTGTCCGCCCCCAGAATCATGACCGCCTCCCCGGGCTGGAAGGTGTGGGAGGGGGTGGGCATAATGTCCAGTTCTCCGTCCCGGCGGATGCCCAGGACGTTCACCCGGTGCTTCTGCCGGATGGCCAGCTGAGACATGGACTTGCCCACCCACTGCTTGGGTACGGCGATCTCGTAGATGGAGTAGTCCCCGGTGAGGTCGATATAGTCAAAGACATTGGCGGCGCTGTACCGGACGGCGGCCCAGGAGGCCATCTGCTTTTCCGGATAGATCACATCGTCGGCGCCGCAGCGGAGCAGGAACTTGGCCTGGACGTCCCGGGCCGCCCGGGCCACCACGAACTTGGCCCCGTGCACCTTGAGCAGGTCGGTGGTCTCCAGAGAGCTCTGGAAGTCGTCGCCGATGGCCACCACGCAGACGTCAAAATCCGCCACCCCCAGGGAGGCGATAAAGTCCTCGTTGGTGCTGTCGCCGATCTGGGCGTGGGTCACATATTTCAGCGCCTCGTTCACCCGCTCCTCGTCCTTGTCCACCGCCAGCACCTGGTGATGGAGCTCCCGGAGCTTGACGGCCATGTGGCGGCCGAAGCGGCCCAGGCCAATGAGCAGTACAGATTTCATAGACAGCCTTCCTTTCTTATCCCACGGTCACCCGCTCCTGGGGGAGCTGGGCCGGTGTGCGGTCGGTGTTGACAACGGCAAAAATCAGGGTCAGGCCGCCCACCCGGCCGCAGTACATGAGGAAGATGAGCACCAGATGGGAGAGGGCGCTGAGCCCGGGGGTGAGGCCCAGGGTGAGGCCCACGGTGGCGATGGCGGAGCCGGTCTCAAAGAGGGCGGAGAGCAGGGGCACATTGTCCACGCAGCTGATGAGGATGCCGCTGGAGAGAAACAGGGCCAGATAGAGGACAAAGATGGTCACCGCGCTGCGCAGCACCTCCGGAGCCAGCCGCCGGCCAAAGGCCTGGGTGCTGCCCTTCTGGCGGAAGACGGAGACGGCGGATAGCACCAGGACGGCCAGGGTGGTGACCTTGAAGCCGCCGGCGGTGGAGCCGGGGGAGCCGCCCACCAGCATGAGCAGAATCATGATCAGCAGGCTGCTCTCGCTGAACTGGGTGAGATCCACCGTGTTGAAGCCTGCGGTACGGGTGGTCATGGACTGGAAGAGGGAGGCCAGAAGCCGCTCTCCCAAAGGCATTCCCTCCCAGACGGGCCGGGAGAACTCATAGCAGAAAAAGAAGAGGGCGGGGAGGGCCAGCAGCAGGGCGGTGGTGGTGAGCACCAGCTTGGTCTGGAGCCGGTATGACCGGAAGTGCCACTTGTGCTGGGTCACATCGTCCCAGGTGAGAAAGCCGATGCCGCCAATCACGACGAGGGCGATAATGACCAGGTTGACCAGAGGATCCGGGGTATAGCCGGTGAGGGAGGAGAAGGCGCCGGAGCGGCCCTGGAGGTCAAAACCGGCGTTGCAGAAGGCGGAGATGGAGTGAAAGACGCTGTACCACAGCCCCTGGGGAAGGCCCAGCTTGGGGACAAACCGGATGGCCAGCAGCAGGGCCCCCAGCCCCTCGATGCAGATGGTGCCCCGCAAAATCCGGTTGGTCATCTTCAAAATGCCGCCCACCTGGGGGGCGGAGATGGACTCCTGCATAATCCACCGCTGCTTGAGCCCGATCTTCCGGCCGGAGAGCATGGAGATGGCCACTGCCACAGTGACGACCCCCATACCGCCGATCTGGATCAGGATGAGGATAATCAGCTGACCGAAGATGCTCCAGTACTGGACTGTGTCGTAGACCACCAGGCCGGTGACGCAGGTGGCGGAGGTGGCGGTGAACAGGGCGTCCAGGAAGGGGGTCCACTCCCCCGCCCGGCTGGCCCAGGGCAGACTCAGCAGCAGCGCGCCGGTCAGAATGATCAGAAGAAAGCCCAGGATGATCACCCGGGCAGGCGTGATACGCTCCAGCAGTCGAGAAAACACAGGGGCACCCCCAAAAGGCAGAAATTGCGTATGATGCTTTCTATTATAATGCCTCGCAGGGCCGATTGCAATGAGAGGATATCGCCAGAACCCGGGCTGGAAAAGAAAAGCACCGGACTTCCGAAGAAATTCGGTGCTTCCGCACGCCGAAAGTGGCCGGCACGCCCGAGCAAAGGGGCGGGATATTATTGGACGCCGTCCTTCTCCCAGAGTGTTTCCCATTTCCCGGTATCGGACGCGACAAAAATGATCAGCCGCGTATTGGAAGGAACGGTGACGTCAAAGTTCTCATAGCCCTGGGAAAGCTGCTCCCGTTCCTCCTTTTGCAGATGAATCAGCCTCCACTCCCGCCGGAGGCTGAGCATGACTACCGCTGAGCCGTCGGCGTTCTGCTGTACGTCCTGGGTCACTTCTCTGCCGAGCAGCGCCCACCCGTTACAGCTGATCTGAAGGGAGAGAGCCCGGGAGCCGTTCTCGTTTTCCACGGTTGGCAGCAGCTCCACCTGCTC
>CAMELY010000088.1 GCA_945926565.1 uncultured Clostridia bacterium
GCATCGGCGAGATCATCGGCGGCAGCCAGCGTGAGGAGCGGCTGGAGCTGCTGGAAGCCAGGATGGACGAGCTGGGCCTCAAGAAGGAGGACTACTGGTGGTATCTGGATCTCCGCCGCTACGGCAGCTGCAACCACGCCGGCTTCGGCCTGGGCTTTGAGCGGCTGATCATGTACTTGACCGGCATCTCCAACATCCGGGACGTGCTCCCCCATCCCCGCACTGTGGGCAGCGCGGATTTCTGAGAAAAGTTCAGAGAAAACAGACATCCCAGACAGGAAAGCGTCCTGTCTGGGATGTTTTTGCGTCTTTGGAGTGTTCGAGGAGACTGAAAGCCGGAGGCGCTCACAGGGTGGCCAGGCTGTCGATAAACTGCACCGCCGAGCGGGGGGTCCGGTTGGGATTGCGCACATCCCAGCGGACAGCCAGAGCCATGAGCTGCTCCTCCTCCATGGTGATGCCCCGGAGCTTGGCCAGCTGCCGGATGAGATTGAGAAACTGGGGCTTGGTCAGCTCCTGGAAGAGTACCCGCAGGCCGAAGCGCTCGGAGAGGGAGGTCTTCTCCTGGATGGTCTCGTTGGCGTCCACCTCATCTCCCAGCCGGTCGGAGAAGGTCTCCCGCACCAGATGCCGCCGGTTGCTGGTGGCGTAGACCGCCACATTGTCCGGCCGGGGCTCCACGCTGCCCTCCAGAATCGTCTTGAGCAGGGAGTAGTTCCGGTCGTCCTTGTCGAAGGCCAGGTCGTCAATGAACAGGATAAACTTCTGGGGCTGATGGCCCAGCATCCGCACCAGCTCGGGGATGCCGGTGAGCTCCTCCTTGTCCACCTCGATGAGCCGCAGGTTCTCCATCCCCTCCATGGCCAGCAGGGCCTTGACGGTGGCGGACTTGCCGGTGCCGCTGGAGCCGTAGAGCAGCATATTGTTCACCCGATGCCCCGCCAGCAGGGTGCGGGTGTTGGCGATGACCTGATCCCGCTGGCGCTGATAGCCCACCAGCTGGTCGGCGGGGACGCAGTCGGGATGCTGGACGGGGTAGAGCTGGCCGTCCTGCCAGACAAAGGCGTGATACCGGGCAAACTGGCCGCAGCCGTTCTGCCGGTAAAAATCCCGGAAAAAGCTGACGTCGGGCAGAGTTTTCCGCTCCCATTGAGGCAGCCCCCAGGCTACATCAGAGGCCTGGGCGGAACAGAGCTCCTCCCAGGGCAGGACCAGCAGGTGGTGGTTGAGCCGGTTGATGTCGCTCCCGGCGGCCTGGAGCAGAACAGAGGTGTCCTCCCCCTTGGCGGCGGCCAGGGCGAAGGGGGACTCGTCGTAGAGCATGTGATCTCTCAGATAGTCCCCCAGGGCGGAATAGCCCTCCTCAGCCAGGGCATAGAAGGCGTCGCAGTAGTGGTCAGTCCAGCCGGGATCCTGCCGGGCGATGGCCCGGAACATCTCCCGGAGGGAGGCCATCACCGGCAGCCGGAGCAGATTCCGATAGGCGGTGAGGCCGGTGACGCCGCTGGTATAGGCCGGCTGGCTCCATTTCTTGTAATCCAACATGATTCTCTCTCTCCTTGAAAAGGGCGCATGACTTTCGCCATGCGCCCGAACAGTTACAGGGCTCAACCCATGTCTACGGTAAAGGTGGTGGAGGTGCCATTGAGCTGGGTACCGTCGCTGAGACGGAAGGCGTCGGTGCGGACGGTGATCTGGTGCTCGCCGGTGCCCGGGTCAAAGGCGTCGGTGACCTTCCACTGGTCGCTCTGGCCGGGCTGGACGTCCTCGGCGCTGTAGAGCACTTGATTCTCCTCGTCGGTGATCAGGAAACGGAAGGAGACGGTATTCTGGCTGTCGTTGGAGAGGGTCACAGTGTCCACGCCGTCGGTGATGCTGAAATCCACAAAGCCGGGGAAGAGGATGGTTCCGCTGTCCTGAGCGGCGTCTGACTGGCCGGCGCCGTCCGGGCTGGCGACGCCGCTGTTGTCGCTCTGGGAGGCGCCCACCCGGCCGGGAACGTGGCTGGTCATGGGGGGATCCACAATGCCCAGGACAAAGGCAAAATAGGACACTGCCGCCAGAATGAGACAGATGAGCAGAATCAGACCAGAGGTCAGCAGCAGATTGGTCTCATGCTCGGGCATTTGGGTTCGTTTTCCCACAGAAAAGGACCTCCTATCCGTGCGAGGGGATATAAGCGTACATTTCCCTACATTATAACGGATACCGGCGAAAAAGACAAGAAGTAATTGGCGGGCTCTTGCCAAGGCCGGTTCCCTCTGCTACAATGAAGCCTATGAACAAGACAGATTATTTATCCAAAGCCTCCCGAACCCCGGAGGAGCGGCTGCTCCTGAGCAGGGTTTGGGATCAAATTGAGTGCGCCGGACAGCGGAGCATTCCACAGGCCACCCACTTCCTCTCACCGGAGGAGCAGCGGGCGGTCTCCCGTCTGCTCGCCGCCCTGGGAGATCCGCCTCACCGGTTCTGGGGCGGCTATAAGGGGGCCCAGCGGCAGCTGTGCGTCTTCCTGCCGGACTGGATGGAGTGGGAGGACTATGACGAGACCCCCGTCACCGCCCTGCGGGCCGAGTGGTACCGGGGAGACAGCCTGACCCATCGGGATCTGCTGGGCTCTCTCATGGGCCAGGGCATCAAGCGGGAGACGGTGGGGGATATTCTGGTGGACGAAAACAGCTGCGACCTGCTGGTGCTCACCGAGATCGCCCCCTTCCTGCTGCAAAACTTTCTCTCCGCCGGGCGCACCAAGCTGTCGGTCCATGAGGTGCCCCTGAATCAGCTCCACATTCCGGTCCAGGAGGTCAAACGGATTCACGACACGGTGTCCAGTCTCCGGCTGGACGCGGTGGCCGCGGCAGGCTTCTCGGTGAGCCGGGCGAAGATGGCGGAGTATATCCGGGCCGGTAAGGTGGCGGTGAACTGGCAGGCCACGGACCGCACCGACTTCCCGGTGCAGGCGGGGGACGTGATCTCTTGCCGGGGGCTGGGCCGGTGCAGGCTGGCGGAGACGGGGGGCCTCTCCCGCAAGGGCAGAATCAACCTGGAATTGGAACGCTATCTGTGAGCGAAAAAGAATGAGGTAGAAGAGATGAAACAGGAACGGATTGACCGGATCAACGAGCTGGCCCGCAAGGCCAAGACGGTGGGCCTCACCCCGGAGGAGATTGCCGAGCGGGACGTCCTCCGCCGGGAGTATATCGACGCCGTCAAGGCCTCCCTCTGCGGCCAGCTGGACAATACCTATATTGTGGACGAGCACGGCAACAAGCGCCCCCTGAAAAAGCGGAGCGGAGGGCGGCTCCAGTGAGAAGTACAGAGCCGCTGGCCCGGGCCATGACCCGCTGGTTCGGGCGGGACGCCGCCCGGGTGCAGCATTTTCTCAAGGTCTGGGCCTTTGCCCGGATGATCGGCCGGCGGGAGGGCATGGAGGAGGAGCAGCTCTTTGTGCTGGAGTCCGCCGCCCTAGCCCACGACATCGGCATCAAGACCGCCGAGGCCCGGTATCACTCCTGCGCCGGCCACTATCAGGAGGAGCTGGGCCCGGAGGACGCCCGGCCCATGCTGGAGGAGCTGGGCTACACCCCGGAGGAGACCGAGCGGATCTGCTGGCTCATCGGCCATCACCACACCTACGGCCTGGATGGCGGACTGGACTACCAGATTCTGCTGGAGGCGGATTTTCTGGTCAACGCCTATGAGGAGCCCTTCTCCCGGGAGGCGATTGCCGCCGGAGGGGAGCGGTTTTTCCGCACTCAGGCGGGACTGGAGCTGCTGCACACCTTATATTTGGATTAGCACGGAAGGAGTCAGGCCGGAGAGACCGGCCCATTCAAGTTTATGAGCAAGCTGATTGGAACGAAGGCGTTTTACAAATCAGTGCTGACGGTGGCGGTGCCGATTCTGATTCAGAACGGCATCACCACTTTTGTCAGCCTTTTGGACAATATCATGATCGGCCAGGTGGGGACGGAGCAGATGTCCGGCGTGGCCATTGTCAACCAGGTTCTCTTTGTCTACAACCTGGCCCTGTTCGGCATCCTGTCCGGGGCCTCCATCTACGGCGCCCAGTTTTACGGCAAGGGGGACTGGGAGGGGCTGCGCTCCACCTTCCGCTTCAAGGTGACCGCCGGGCTGGCCGTCTTTGGCTGCGGCCTGGCCGTCTTTCTGCTGGGCGGCCCACAGATGATCGAGCTGTTTCTCCACGAGAGCGACGCCGGAGCGGATCTGGAGATCGCCCTTCACGCGGGGACGGGCTATCTGGATCTGATGCTGGTGGGCCTGCTGCCCTATGCCGTCTCCCAGATCTACGCCAGCACCCTCCGGGAGACGGGGGAGACAATGGTGCCCATGTACGCCGGTGTGGCGGCGGTGATTGTCAACCTGCTGTTTAACTACATCCTCATCTTCGGAAAGCTGGGGGCTCCCGCCCTGGGGGTGCAGGGCGCCGCCATCGCCACCGTTCTCTCCCGGTATGTGGAGTGCGCCATCATCCTGATCTGGACCCACCGGCATCCGGAGCGGAACCGGTTTATCGTGGGGGCCTACCGCACCCTCCGGGTGCCCCGGGCCCTGGTGGGGCAGATTGTCCGCAAGGGCACGCCCCTGGCGGTGAACGAGGTGCTCTGGTCCCTGGGCATGACCGTTCTGGTGCAGTGCTACTCCCTCCGGGGTCTGGACGTGGTGGCGGCGGTCAACATCACCAACACCATCAACAACCTGTTTACCACCGTGTTTATGGCCATCGGCACCGCGGTCAGCATTCTGGTGGGCCAGCTGCTGGGGGCGAACCGGCTGGAGGAGGCCAGGGACACCGCCTACAAGACCATCTGCTTCTCGGTGCTCTGCTGCGTGGTCACCGGGCTGGCCATGGCAGGGCTGTCCTCGCTGTTTCCCCGGATCTACAACACCACAGCAGAGGTGCGGGCGCTGGCGGCCCAGCTCATCCTGGTCATGGCGGTGTGCATGCCCCACAACGCCTTTTTGCATGCCACCTACTTTACCATCCGCTCCGGCGGCAAGACAGTGGTCACCTTCCTCTTTGACAGCGGCTTTACCTGGGCGGTCTCCATCCCCCTGGCCTATTTGCTCACCTGGGGCACCGGCCTGTCCACCCTCTGGATTTTTGCAGCGGTGAATGCGGCGGATCTGATCAAGTGCGTCATCGGCTTCTTCCTGCTGCGCAGCGGGTTCTGGATGAACAATATGGCGGGGGATCCCAAGCTGGCCCGGTGAGGGGGAAATGCCCCTTTTCGGTTAAAAAGTGTGTTGACAACCGGAAAAAACCTGCTAAAATAACAGCTGTATCAATCTGGCTGTGACGAAACCAATCACAGAAACGCCGCCGGAGAGCGAGCGGGGGAGAGTGCAAGCCCCGCGGGCCGGCCCTGTGAGCGCCATTTCCGAGCCGTCCGGGATGACCGGAACGCCTCACTCCCGTTAAAGAGTGTCCGAGATGTCTCCCTCTGCGGGGACAAATCAGGGTGGTACCGTGAAGCCAGGCCTTCGCCCCTGAACCGGGGCGGAGGCCTTTTCTGTTCCGCCCCGCTGCGCCTGTATTCTACTGTTGGAGGTTATTGTATGTCTATGAAAAAGCCCACGCCCTACGGCCTGAACGAGCTGCGGGAGATGTTCCTCCGGTTCTTCGAGTCCAAGGGCCACCTGCGCCTGCCCAGCTTTTCCCTGATTCCCCAGAACGACGCGTCTCTGCTGCTGATCAACTCCGGCATGGCTCCCATGAAGCCCTGGTTCACCGGCGATCAGATTCCTCCCCGCCGCCGGGTGACCACCTGCCAGAAGTGCATCCGCACCGGCGACATCGAGAACATCGGCAAGACCGCCCGCCACGGCACCTACTTTGAGATGCTGGGCAACTTCTCCTTCGGCGACTATTTCAAGAAGGAGGCCATCCCCTTCGCCTGGGAGTTTCTGACCAGCCCGGAGTGGG
>CAMELY010000089.1 GCA_945926565.1 uncultured Clostridia bacterium
GCGCGGCGTTCGCCGCGCGAATAAACCGCATAGCGGTTTATTCAGTAGACATTATTATAGCAAAAGAGCGTCCCGAAATCATCCCTCAGCGCAAAAAGAGAGGGCCGCCCCCGCAGGCAGCCCCTCAGTCTTATGTAATCTCTTACTCCTCCCTGCGCTGGTAGAACCGCCCGGTGAGCTGATCGGTTCGGATGGCATTGACAAAGGCCTCCGGATCCACCTTTTTCACCAGCCGGGTCACCCGCTTGCACTCGGCGCTGGAGACCACCGAGTAGATCAGGCTCCTGGGCTGCCGGGCATAGGCCCCCTCGCCGTTGAGGATGGTGGCCCCGTGGTGGGAGACCAAGGCGATGGCCTCACAGACGTCGTTCGGCTTGTTGGTCACGATAAACAGGGTCTGCCGCTGATACTTCTTGTAGAGCATGTGCAGCACCTGGGTGGAGGCGTACTGGAAGATGATGGAGTACAGCGCCTTGTCCCAGCCGAACAGCAGGCCGGCCACAGACAGAATCACCGCGTTGACCCCCAGCATCAGGTTAAAGGAATCCATCCCCTTCCGGTCGGAGAGGAAGATGGAGATAAAGTCGGTTCCTCCGGAGGTGGCGTTCATCATCAGGCACAGGCTGATGACCAGGCCGTTGATCATGCCGCCGAAGACGCTGATGAGCAGGGTATCATAGGTGATCACCCCCGCCGGGATCAGGTCGGTGAGGACGCCGCTGAGCACGATCATCAGCAGCGAATAGAGGGTGAACTTTTTCCCGATGTACCGGAACCCGATATAGACCGGAATGGCGTTGAGCAGCAGATTGATGGGGGTATAGGGCAGCTCCAGCTGAAAGAACATGGCCGCGCTCCGCTGGATCAGAAGGGTCAGACCGTTGACGCCGCCGGGAAACAGGTCTCCCGTACGCACAAAAGTCTTGATATTGACTGCGTTCAGAAGCGCTGCCAGGCAGATGACAGCGATCCGTTTGCCGTCTTTTTGCAGGTCAAACTTCATTTTCTCCTCCGTTTCTTTGTGTCTCCTGTCTTTTCTTTTCCAATGCAGTAATTCCTGCATTTCCAAATGATAGCACAGACCTGCCGGGTTGTACACAGCAGTTTGCCTGATTTTATCCCACGCAAGCGGAAATTTTGCAGTTTTTACCCGGCAAAAGAGAGCCTTTGCAGCAGTGAGGCCGGCTTTCCAAATGGATTTCGGCCCATCTCCATCCACGGAGATTCCGCCCTGCCGGTTCCGAGGCTCTGACGCTTGCCGCCGGGCAGAAAAAGTGGTATCCTGAAAACAGAGAAACGAGGTGATCCCTCTGAGCCGACCGAAAACCATATACGACCTGATTACCCGGCCCCAACCCAAGCAGACCCCCCTCCGCCGCTACGGCCCAGTGCTGCTGGCCGTGGCCATCCCATCCGCCTTTCTGGGCCTGTTCCGGCTGGCCTGTCGGAACAGGGAACTGATGAACACCCTGATCTGGCAGGTCACCACCCCGGTCAAGCACGCCGTCGCCCGGCTGTGCTCCTATCTCCCCTTCTCAATGGCGGAGGTGATCTGGACGGCGGTGGTGCTGGCCCTTCTGCTCTTTGTCCTCCGCTCCCTGTGGCTGGTGGGAAAGAGCCTGATCTACCGCCTCCAGGGCCGAAACGCCCACCCCCTCCGCCGTCTGCTGCGCCGGGGGCTGGCCCTGCTCTCCGCCCTGCTGATCATCTACTCCGGCTACACCGTCACCTGGGGGATGAATTACTACGGCGACACCTTCTCCCAGCTCAGCGGCCTGGAGGGCCGGAAGACCACATCCCAGGAGCTGTACGCCCTCACCGCCGCCTTTGCGGGTAAGTGCAACGAGCTCTCCGACCAGGTGGCCCGGGACGAAGCCGGACTCTTTGTGGGCAGTCCCGATGACCGCTTTGACCGGAGTGCCGGACTCTACCAGTGCCTGTATGAGCAATTTCCCTTTCTCGATCTGGACGAGGCCCAGGCAAAGCCCATGTTCTACTCCCGGCTGATGAGCTGGCTGGGCTTTACCGGCTTCTACTTTCCCTTTACCGGGGAGTCCCTGGTCAACGTGGACGCCCCCGCCTCCCTGGTGCCCGCCACCATCCTCCACGAGCTGGCCCACCAGCGCAACATCGCCCAGGAGGACGAGTGCAATTTCCTGGCCATCATCGTGGGGATTCAATGTGATGACATAGAGTTTCAATACTCCTCCGCCCTCATGGGTTACATCCACCTGGGCAACGCCCTCTACTCCGCCGACCGGGATCTGTGGCGGACAGTCTACGGCAGCCTCAACGAGGCGGTCAGGACTGATCTGAGCTACAACAACACATACTGGGAGCAGTTCGAATCCCCCGCCTCCGAGGCGGCGGAGGCGGTCTACTCCGGTTTTGCTGAAAGCTACGGCCAGAAAGAGATTATGAAGAGCTACGGTGCCTGTGTGGATCTGCTGGCCGCCTACTACCTGCCGCCCGCGGAGGAGTGAGCTGCTCTCCTATTTTGATCGAAATG
This sequence comes from uncultured Clostridia bacterium, assembly GCA_945926565.1. Taxonomy (GTDB): domain Bacteria; phylum Bacillota; class Clostridia; order Oscillospirales; family Oscillospiraceae; genus Onthomonas. The sequence continues at coordinate 2,510 of CAMELY010000089.1, forward strand.
AGGTGTTTTTCCATGACCGACCATGAGCTGGTGGAGCTGGCCTTCACCATGCTGGAGCGCTCCTATGTGCCCTACTCCAAATTTCCCGTCGGCGCCGCCCTGCTGTGCGCGGACGGCACCGTGTTTACCGGCTGCAATGTGGAAAATTCCGCCTTCGGCTCCACCATCTGCGCCGAGCGCACCGCCCTGGTCAAGGCGGTGAGTGAGGGCCATCGGGACGACTTTGTCGCCCTGGCGGTGGTGGGCAACTCCGCCGACTACTGCTGGCCCTGCGGCGCCTGCCGGCAGATGCTCTATGAGTTCGCCCCCGGCCTGCGGCTGCTGGTGGCCAACCGGGAACATGATTATGTCACCCTCTCCCTGGATGAGCTGCTGCCCCACGGCTTCGGGCCCAAGGCGATGGAGTGAGGCTCCAACACAGCAAAAATGCCCGTTCGGAACCGGTTTCGATTCCGAACGGGCTAATTTTTTGCTTTACCGCAGCTCCTTGTCGCAGTAGGCGCAGCACTCCACGCCGCCGATGGTCTTGACCAGGGGGGGCAGATAGCTGCCCTCGGTCTGGGTGATGCAGTTGGGGTTGTGGCAGACCGGCTTGGTGCCGATCTCCACCGGGTCGGGCTTCTGGTGGCCCTGGTTGGCCAGGTCCATGAGCAAGGCCATCCGGGCGTACATGCCAAACCGGGCCTGCTCGAAGTAGGCGGCTCTGGGGTCGTCGTCCACGTCCACGGCGATCTCGTCCACCCGGGGCAGGGGGTGGAGCACCATCATATTGGGCCGGGCCCGCTGGAGCTTGCGGCGGTTGAGAATGTAGACGCCCTTGTTCCGCTCGTACTCCAGGGGGTCGATGAACCGCTCCCGCTGAATGCGGGTCATGTAGAGCACGTCCAGCATGGGGATGACCGCCTCCAGGCCGGTGACCTCGGTGAACCACATGTGGTTCTCCCGCATAAAGATACGCATATAGTCGGGGATAGCCAGCTCCCGAGGGCTGATAAGGTAGAACTTGATGTCGTTGAATTTGGCCAGGGCCTTGATGAGAGAGTGGACGGTGCGGCCGTTTTTCAGGTCGCCGCACAGGCCGATGGAGATGCCGTCCACGCTGCCCCGGAGCCGGGTGATGGTGGTCAGATCCGCCATGGTTTGGGTGGGGTGCATATGGCCGCCGTCGCCGGCGTTGATCACCGGCACCTCAGAGTAAAGGCTGGCCGCCTTGGCGGCGCCCTCTCTGGGGTTGCGCATGACGATGACGTCGGAATAGGCGGAGACCATCTTAATGGTGTCCTTCAGCGTCTCGCCCTTGGCGGTAGAGGAGGACTTGGGATCCGCAAAGCCGAAGACAGTGCCGCCCAGCCGGAGCATGGCGGTCTGGAAGGAAAAGTTGGTCCGGGTAGAAGGCTCAAAAAAAAGGCTAGCTTCCAGCTTGCCCCGACATGCATCCAAATATTCCTCCGGGGCATCCATGATCTGTTCCGCCCTTGCGTAAATTGCTTCCCACTCCTGACGACTCAGGTCGCCAAAGTCAATCAGATGTCGAAAACTCACCGTGATCTCCTCCTCGTTTGTATTTGATCTATTGTATCATACCCATCGGGGTGAGACAAGGCCCTCCCGCCAACAGTTTTGGAGAATTTGGTCGGAGATTTCCGGTATGCTTTGCCCCATTTTGCTCCATGCTAAGCATCGGTGATGTTTGCATGATATGGATCTGGTATTTTCTCTTCTACTCCGCCCTGGGCTTTTTGCTGGAGGTGGTCTACACCCGGCTCACCGGCGGGACGAAACGGGACCGCAAGTGTATGCTCTTTCTCCCCCTCTGCCCGGTCTACGGGGTGGGGGCGGTGGGCATTCTGCTGCTGCCCCGGTGGATTGCCGCCCATCCTCTTGCCCTGATACTGGCCGCCGGCGCCGTGGCCACCGGGGCGGAGTATCTGCTCTCCTGGTTTTATGAGCGGGCCTGGGGGGTCGCCTTCTGGGACTACAGCCGGCTGCCGCTCCACATCCACGGCCGGGTCTGCCTGCCCTTCGCCCTGGCCTGGGGACTGCTCAGCCTGCCTCTGATCTACTGGGTGCAGCCGGCGGCCCAGCGGTGGGGAGAGCTGCTGCCCGGCGGGGTGATTACCGCCCTGGGGCTGCTCTTCGCCGTGGACTGGGTACTCACCGGCCAGGTGCTGCGCAGCAGTCACTCCACCCAGGCCCTGCGCTGGTGGGCTACAGCGCCTCCAGCTGAGCGATGACCCCCCGGATCTGTTCCTCGGTGGCCCCCTTCTGCCGGGCAAAGGCCACCGCCTGGTTCACTGTCCAGCTCTTGACGATAACAGCCATAGGGTGGTTTATGAGCCGGGGATCGAACTGGTTCAGCAGGGCGACGGCCTTAGGGTTCTGGGCTAACTGACCGATAGTGATGTTTCCTTTCCGCAAATCCATAGAAAACTCCTCTCCGGGGCGGTCTTGCCGTCCGTCCCTGTCTCCATTATAATAATGTATCACAGAGTATGACACAGGAGGCGTTTCTTATGCTGATCAAATCCTTTGACAACCGCACCCCTGACCTGCACCCCACCGTCCGGGCCGCCGAGACCGCCGCCGTCATCGGCGCGGTGCAGCTGGCCGCCAACGTCAATCTGTGGTACGGGGCGGTGCTGCGGGGAGACATGGCCCCCATCTCGGTGGGGGAGAACACCAACATCCAGGACAACGCCGTCCTCCACTGCGATTTCGGCGTCCCCTGCACCGTGGGCCGCAATGTCAGCGTGGGCCACGGGGCGGTCATCCACTCCGCCAGCGTGGGGGACGGCTCTCTGGTGGGCATGGGAGCCACTCTGCTCTCCGGCTGCTCCATCGGAAAGGGCTGCATCGTGGGGGGCGGCGCCGTGGTACCGGGCAATCTCCACGCCCCGGACCGGAGTCTGATTTTGGGGGTCCCCGGCCGGGTGGTGCGCACCCTGTCCCAGGAAGAGGCAGAGCACCTTCAGGAAAACGTCCGGCGGTATCTCCAGCTGGCGCGAAAGAGCTTTCCCTGCGCGGATGAAATTTGACCTGTCAGGTATACTCCCGCGCCTTCCGTCCATACTATCCTTGCCAACAGCAAAGGAGGTATGTATCATGGAAAAGATCAATGACAGCATTCAGTGCAGCGTGGATACCTGCGCCTATCATGCCGGTGTGCAGGACTACTGCACCCTGCACGCCATCAAAGTAGGCTGCTGTGATCCTCAGCCCAAGAGCAGCGACTGCACCGAGTGCGCTTCCTTCAAGGCGAAGAAGGGCTGCGGCTGCCGGTAAGGCACCGTACTGCCACTTCAAAAGGGCGTCCTCCCCGCAAGGAGAGGACGCCCTCATTTTGAGCCTGTCGTAAAACGACAGGCTCTCCAAACAAATGCGTTGCATTTGTTTGG
>CAMELY010000090.1 GCA_945926565.1 uncultured Clostridia bacterium
ACGTTGTGACTGGAGTTCAGACGTGTGCTCTTCCGATCTACCAAAGCGACATCCACGCCGGCCCGGCGCAGCAGGTCAGCGGGGGTCAGCGCCTCCACCGTCTCAAATCCATCTCCCAGCAGAATGTAAACCATTGTACTGTTCTCCCTTCCTTAAATAATAAGGTTCTCTCTATCATTTGATTCTCTCGAATGGGGTAACATAGCATTTGCCCGTCAGAGCAGCCGGCTCACCGCCGCCCAGATCTCCCGGTGGATCTCCTCCACCGTGCGCAGCTGTCCTTGGCCGTCCACGCAGGGGATACGCTGCCAACCCAGTACCTGGGCCGCCTCCCGGGCGCAGCTCCGGCATTGGGCCAGATAGCTGTCGTCCCGCTCGTGAATGTCGGCGTGGGTGTGGGTGGCCGTCTCCCGGGATCGCAGCAGGGACACAGCGCAGTCGGTGGGCATATCCAGATAGCACACCAGATCGGGCTTGGGCAGGCCCAGCCGGTCATACTCGTATTCGTACAGCCAGCGAAAAAAGGCCGCCCGCTCACCCTCCGGCACCTTGGAGCCCTGATGGACGGCGTTGGAGGTGGTGTAACGGTCGGAGAGGATCATCGCTCCCTCCCGATAGGCCTGCCCCCAGTCCTGAACATAAGAGGCATACCGGTCTACGGCATAAAACGAGGAGGCCGCATAGGCGTTGACGTCCTCCGGATGGGTGCCGAAGGCTCCGTTCAGATAGAGACGGATCAGGGCAGAGGACTCCTCCTGATAGCGGGGGAAGACAATCCGGCGAAAGGGCTTTCCCTCCGCCTCCATCCGCTGACACAGGCGGCCAAACTGGGTGGACTTTCCCGAGCCGTCTGTCCCCTCAAGGACAATCAGTTTTCCTGCCACAGGCATCCTCCTCTTTCGGTTCATGCAAAGCCTGAAATAAAAACAGGGGCAGCCGCCACCATTCCGTAAGCCGCCGGGGCTGACAAAGTCCCCGCCACAGCCACTCCAGGCCCAGACGCTGCCAGCGCACCGGCGCCCGTTTCACCCGGCCCGCCAGCACGTCCAGAGTTCCCCCCAGGCCCAGCAGCAGCTTCGCCCCGGTCTCATCGCCATAGCGGGCAATCCATTTTTCCTGCACAGGGCAGCCCAGGCAGACAAAGACCAGATCGGCATCGGCAGCCCGGATGATCTCCGCCACCTGGGACAGGTCGGAGGAGTAGCCGTCCAGCGCCCCCGCCAGAATCAGGCCGGGGCATTGGGCCAGCAGGCGCTCCCCTGCCGCCTCCGCCACGCCGGGGGCGCCCCCCAGCAGAAAGATCCGCTTGTGCCGCGCGCCTGCCGCCTTTGCCAGCGCCAAGGCGTAATCCGCGCCGGGGCAGCGTGGCAAATCTCCCTGCCCGGTGAGCCGGGCGGCCAGCACCACCCCCACTCCGTCCGCCAGGGACAGGTGGGCACCGTTCAGAATGCCGCGCAGCCCTTCGTCCCGGGCCGCCAGAGTGAGCAGCTTGGGATTGGGGGTAAAGCACCAATGCGTGCTGTCTTCCTCCAACAGCTCCAGACCGGCGCAGACCGCCGCATCTATGGTCAGGCTGTGAATCCGCACGCCGCTCAGCGTCACATGGGTCATAGTCCCTCCTTCGCCGGCAAAGCGGGAAATCGGTTCCGTACCCATTCATAGCCAGCATTATCATATCATACCCCATTGGGAAAGTCTATAAAACATTCTTACGAAAACCGGGGGGCTGTTCGCCCGATTTTGCAGAACCTTTACCCTTCCCGGCACTTTTCTGTTCCGATTTCTATTGTCTGCGCGTTTAAAGCATACGACGCCAGAAGGGCACAGCATCCGCTCCCGGCAGATGCTGTGCCCTTCTGTTTTGATCTGTTTGCAGAGACGGCTGTCTCCTCATTTTTTCCCGAAAAGTCTCTCCAAAATGCCCTTTTTCCGGCCAGATGCTTCCTGCGGCTTTTTCTCCCGCTCCTGTACCGGCTTCGGTTCCGGCTTTGGCTCCCCCTGTTCCGCCGGCCCGCCCAACGGCAGCTTTGCCGCCAGCTCGTTGGAGGACACCTCATGTACCTTCAGCCAGGGGTAGAACATTCCGATCAGCATCTCATACTGCATCAGGCCTTTCCTTCCGCCCAGCGGCGCCTGAAGCTCCAGAATCATCTCCGGGCAGATGCAGTTGATCGCGCCGTCCAGCTTTTCCAGCCGGTTGAAAAGGTTGAACATGGCGCAGGCCAAAAGCTCCTGGATGTAAGGCGATAGGCGAACCATGATCTTCTTCTCCTTCAGATCGGTGTTCAGCCCAGCCAGTCCCAGATTGCCCAAAGCTGCAATCACCTGTTCCCGCTCGCTCTCGTCCATCCGGTCAAACTGCTCCGGAGTGAGCACCACGCCTCCCTTGCGCAGCAGCGGGCAGCAGGCACGGGCCTCGGCCAGGGCAGCCTGCTCCATTCTCTGCACAATGTCCCGCGCCGTCTCATCGGCCTGCTCCGCCTTCTCATAAACCAGTTCAATCTCATCCAGCACGCCGGATGTCCAGTTGATCAGTCGCTCCATCGTTTTCTCCTCTCAGCGTCTGGCCAATGCGGCATTTTTGTAGTTCTCGTCCTCAGTGACCTCCCGAATCACCCGCAGCTCCGGCGGGAAACGAATCTCCGCATGCTCGTCGCTCAGTTCAATCTCAGCGATGGCCTGATCCTGCCAGAAGGGATAGAGGTCGATCTCAAAATATTGGTTCTCATAGGTGAGGCAGTATCTGGTTTTGCGGATCTGACGCCGGCTGGTGTCCGTCTCCATGAGCAGCATGAGATACTCCTCCTTGGACAGGCGCTCTTCCAGCTCCACCCGCTTGAGGCCAGTCACTGTCCGCTTGACCGTCTTGTAATAGACATAGCCGCCGTCAATGCCCCGCTGGCGCACCCGGATCTCATCTCCATTTTCAGATCGCAGGTAAGTCTGAATGATCTCAATCCGCTGACAGGCGGGATTGGACTCCAGCCACCGGACATCCGGGTACTCGATCAGGAACTTCCGCTCAATCTCATAGGGCTCCGGCTCTCCCAGGAAGGAGGACACCTCAGCGATGAGCCGCCTCATTTTCTCCTCAAAATCGGTGGCGTTGTCGATCACCCGCAAATGGGGATGCCCCGTCCAGGCCGCCAGCAGCTTGTCATCCAGGGCACTGGCCTGCTCCGGCGACTCCCGCCGGGCGGCGTTGTTGTCCGTGGTGTAAAACTGCTCCGCACCCTTGGCCGCTGTCACCAGATGAAACACGGCGTCATAGCTGTCCCGCAGCTCCACCTCATTACAGTGCAGCTCCCGGAGGACGCAGACAAATTCCAGCTCAGTCATGTAGGCCCGGTTGTCCAGAACGCCCCGGTCGCAGACGATCAGGATTTTGTCTCCCGGCATGGTCTCCGCGGCCTGACGGAAGATCCGCTCCTTTTCCATCTGGAGCTGTACCTGACATTTCTGATACTCCAGATTGCTGCCGCAGGTCCAGGGCGCCACGCCGCCGCAGATCAGCTCGGTGGCCGTCTCCGGGACAAACAGCACCGTATATCCCTTCTGGGTAAAGGCGTTCTGAATCCAGCTCATCGCCGTGGATTTTCCGGCACAGGGCCCGCCGGTAATGACAATCTTGTGAATTTTCTGCTCTCTCTGTTCCATACGCGCCTCCAAGAGCTGTTCCACTGGTACATGAAACAGCACAGACAGCTTCTGCAGCAGTTCCGTGGTGGGCTTTGCCCGTCCGTTCTCCCATTTGGAGACCGCCTTATTGGTCACGCCCAGCCGCTCTGCCAGCGCCTGCTGAGACAGGCCCGCCGCTTTGCGCAGACGGCAGAGCTGATTTCCAAACGCATAGTCATTCAAGCGCCTCTCCCCCTCTCCGGTTTTATTGTACGCCGGTTTTTCTTTCCACACAAGCCTGCATCTGTCGAATTCCGGTAGAACTTGGCCTATGAAAGCGCCTGCACCGGCAGATGTGCCCGCCCTCCCTCTCCCTTGCATTTTTCCCGCATCCATGCTATAGTTGTTTTGATCTATCATATCTACAAATCAGAGAAGGAACGATTATGAGCCAAGAGCAGAGCAATTCCTCCCAGCTGGCAATCACTGCCGAAAACGTCCATCTGAGCTACCGGAGCATGGTGCCGGTGGCCACGCGCAATCAGAAGTCCTCCTCCCCCTCGGTCAAGCGCAAGGGCCGGGTGGAGCATTTTGAGGCCCTTCACGGCATCTCCTTTGAGATCAAGCGGGGAGAGATCGTGGGGCTGGTGGGCCGCAACGGCAGCGGCAAGTCCACCCTGCTCCGGGTGCTGGCGGGCATCTTTGAGCCGGACAGCGGTTCGGTGGACCTCCACGGCAGCACCGTCTCCCTGCTGGCCCTGGGCGTGGGCTTTCTGAAGGAGCTCTCCGGCCGGGAGAATATCTACCTCTCCGCCATGCTGCTGGGCTTTACCAAGCAGGAGATCGACGCCCAGATTGACGAGATCATCGCCTTTTCCGAGCTGGGTGACTTCATCGAAAAGCCGGTGCGCACCTATTCCAGCGGCATGAACTCCAAGCTGGGCTTTGCCATCACCGCCATTCTCAAGACGGACATCGTGCTGGTGGACGAGGTGCTGTCGGTGGGCGACGCCAAATTCAAAAAGAAGAGCTTCAACAAGATGATGGAGCTGATTTCGGATCAGAGCCGCACGGTGGTCATCGTCTCCCACGACGCAAAAACCATCCGCCAGCTGTGCAGCACTGTCGTCTGGCTTCACGACGGGGACATCCGCATGGTGGGGCCGACCGCCGAGGTGATGGACGCCTACTCCGCCTTTATGGATGAATAACGCCGCATTTCCCCGCAACGCTCCTCCGTATTTCAGATATGGAGGAGTTTTTCCGTTCTGCTCCGTCCTCTGCGGAATTTTTCTTACTTTATTCATATCCTGCCCCCGTTTTATGGTACAATGAACGGGACTACAGCGGGAAAGGAGGTTTTCCATGGATTTCTCCGCCATTGTCCAGGCTTTCTCCGGCCTCTGGGAGGGACTTCAGGCCGGATTTGCCAGTCTGGCCGCCCAGGAGGGAGTGCTCACCCTGCTGGAGGGGGTGCTGAATGCCGTTTTGCAGTTTCTGCTGCCGGTTTTGGCCCTGCTGGTGGTCATCCGCTGTGCCCGCAGCCTGCTTCAGGGCAAGCTGGAGACGGAGGCCTGGGGCTGGCTCACCGACTCCAACGGAGACCGGCAGATTCTCCGCCACTGGGAGGTGCTGCTGGGCCGCTCCCGGAGATGTGATATCGTACTGACCGATCCCACCGTCTCCCGCAATCACGCCGCTCTCATCCGGGATGACAAGGGGCGCTGGTTTCTCCATCCCCTGCGGACCAAAAACGGTGTCTTTCTCAACGGCCATCTTCTAGTTCAGCCCGCCCAGCTCCACAGTGGGGATGTGATCGGCCTGGGCGCCGCCAAGCTGGCCTTTCGCCCCATCACGGCGGCGGAGGAGGAGCAGCAGGCCCGGGCCCGCACCCGGCCGGGGAAGATGTTCTCTCCCGGCGTCACCCTCTTTCTGCTCACCCTGTTTCAGGCCATCCTCTGCCTGCAATTGGGTGCGGTGGTGGAACCGGAGTATCAGAAGTCTGTTTACGTCTCCTTCGGTGTGCTGTGCCTGCTCATGTGGCTGGTCTATCTGATCTACCGGATCTGCCGGCGCACCGGCTTTGAGATTGAGACCCTGGCTTTTTTCCTCACCTCCCTCTGCCTCACCGTCACGGCGGACTCCGCCCCGGCGGGGCTGTACAAGCAGCTGATTGCCGTGGTGATCGGCCTGGTGCTCTTTTTCGCCCTCTCCATTCTGCTGCGGGATCTGGAGCTGGCCAAAAAGTTCCGCTGGCCCGCC